>NZ_JAJPRF010000024.1 GCF_021206925.1 Rhodoflexus caldus
GCCTTGCGGAGGCTAACAACCCTGTTTTACAAGCCATGCTTGCCCATAAAGCACAACCAAACTCTGTTATTGGCTAGTACTTAATGAAAAAGGCCGCCCCTTTTCGGACGGCCTCTTTGTTCTTACAATTCGCAAAAATTACTGACACTCATAAGTAATGTCTTGCGTGGCGGTGGTGTTAACACCTCCGGTTGTAGAAACCGTTACAGTGCGGATAATCAGGTTGCGGCTGTCCAGCGTATTGGTAATGTCGGATATGGTTGCGCCTGCCGGATTTCGCCCGATGATGCGTGTAGGTTGGCAGTTGGTGTAAGTCGTAGTAATGGTAGCCGCAAGCGTGCCTGCCCCGCTGCCTTCAAATTGCCGTTCGGTTTGCGGCTGCCCTTGTGCGTTGAAGTTCTCGTACAGGCTGTAGCCGATTTGTTGGTTGGTGGCATTGAAATCGGTGGTGCGAATCAGCCGTCCTTGACCATCGTACTCGTAGGTAACAGAGCCTGTTACTACGCCGTTGGTCGTGGTTACATCGCGCGTTTTGCGGCATCCGTTGTATTGCGATTCAACTACTGTGGTGGAGTTATTAAACGGTGATTGTACCGTAGTCGTACTTCTGATGTTTCGTCCTTGGTTGTCATAGGTCAGCGTGGTAGTTGTGGTAGTAGTAAATCCGCCCGCATTCAAAGTATTGACAAAGCGCGAAAGCAGTCGGTTGTTGTTCATAGTGGTGTATTCGTAGGTGAAAGTGCCTGTGCCGCCGCCTGCACCCGATATGGTCAGCGTAGAGCGAATAGGGAAACACAATGGCAGATTACAAGGATTTTCTCCTGTACAGAATCCGCCGCCGCCGGAGCGGGCACGAACGGTAATGGTTTGCCTTGCCTGCACCTCACCGCCCGGGCCGCGTGCCGTGAGCGTAACCGTATAAGTGCCTATCGTAGCATACGTTACTCGCGGATTATTTTGTGTGCTGTTGGGAATGGCAGGGCTTCCAAACGACCATGTTACCGATGTTGTATTGGTAGTGGTAGCCGTAAAAGTAACCTCTTCGCCTTCTTCCGGGCTGGCAGGGCTGAATGTGAACGAAGCCGTAGGCGCAGGTTGCGGAGCAGGCGTAACGGTCAGGTTTTTATTGACCGTTACCGAGCCGCCCGGCCCTGTGGCAACAAGCGTAATCTGATACGTTCCTGCCGTAGTGAAGGTGTGCGTTGGGTTTTGTTGCGTAGAACTGAAGCCCGCGGGATTGGAACTCCACTGGAATTGGTTGGCATTGGTTGCCGTTGCCGTAAAAGTTACCGCTTCGCCCGTGCGAGGTGATGCAGGGGTAAACGTAAAATCGGCAGTTGGGCGCGGAGCCGTAACGGTGAGTGTTTTATTGACTGTTACCGAGCCGCCCGCCCCTGTGGCAACAAGGGTAATTTGATAAGTGCCGGCAGTTGCAAACGCATGTGAGGGGTTTTGTTGCGTAGAGCTAAAGCCCGTAGGGTTGGAACTCCATTGATAGGAAGTTACATTTTGTCCGACGGCTGTAAAATTAACGGTTTGCCCCGTTTCGGGGGCAGCAGGTGTAAAGCTGAAATCCACATTGCTCGGCGGCGGATTGACCACCGTTACAGCCTTGGTAACGCGGATAGACCCTCCTGCACCCGTGATGGTAAGTGTAACCTGATACGTTCCTGCCTGTGTGAAAGTAAAGGTTGGGTTTTGGGTATTAGCAGTGAATACGGGTGGGTCGGAAGTCCACTGGAACGATGTCGCATTCTGTGCCGTGGCTGTAAACGATACGGTAGTTTGCGTAGTCGGATTGGCAGGACTGAACGTAAAATCGCCCGTAGGTGCGGGCGGCGGGTCTTCTTTCTTGCAATTGGAGGCAAGCAGTACGACGGCTGCCACAACGAGGTACGATAGTTTAGCGAGTTTTTTCATGGTATTTTTAGGAATTAAAAAAATGTTACACAAACACAGGTGGGAGTATCGGGAAACGGCAGTAAGGGCATCTTCGGCCGCCTTCAGTTTTCTAAAATGCCATACAATTTACAATATACTCGCTGTTAAAATGAAATTTCGGCCGTAAATCAGCTACTTTTACAGGCTTTATTACTGCTGCATTGCCATGAAAATTATGTTATTGGGCTATGGCAAAATGGGTAAAACCATTGAAACCATCGCCTTAGCCAAAGGATATACCATCACACACCGCATCACCATAGACAATCGGCATGAGTTGGACGACTATCGCCCCGGTGATGCAGACGTAGCCATAGAATTTACTTCTCCCGAGTCGGCGGTTGCCAATTTAGAATTCTGCCTGCGCAACCAACTGCCCGTAGTTTGCGGTACAACGGGTTGGCTGGCGCATTTTGAGGACATCAGCCGTCGTTTTCGCGAAGCCAACGGGGCGTTGTTCTATGCCTCTAATTACAGCATCGGGGTAAATATTTTCTTTGAACTCAACCGCCTGTTGGCGCAATGGATGGTGGCGCATCAAGCCTACAAACCTGCCATTACCGAAATTCACCATACGGAAAAAAAAGATGCGCCAAGCGGAACAGCCATCACGTTGGCAGAAGATATTTTGGCTGCCTACAAACAATTGCAAGGCTGGGGGCTTGTGCCACAAGCAAGCGATAACCAACTACCGATTACAGCCATTCGCGAGCCGCATGTGCCCGGCACGCACACCATCCGCTACGATTCGCCGATTGATACCATAGAAGTTACACACACGGCTCACAGCCGCGAAGGTTTTGCCCGAGGAGCACTGCAAGCCGCTGAATGGATAGTTGGCAAAAAAGGCGTATTCGGAATGAAAGACATGCTTGCTTTTTAGTCATTATTTAACAAAGTTGTAACGCAGGCAGGAGTTGCAACTTTGTTGCGGGGTATCTATCTTGCAAAAGTTTACCCCTTATTTAAATCTGTTAATCCTATGATGAATACCATTGTATCCGGCACATGGGTCGTATGGCTATGCCTTGTGTCAATCTTCTCTCCACCTGCTCCTTCCGTAATTTCTAACCAGTGCGAACAGTCCTACCGTCTGCTTATTAAAGAGTTAGACCGAAATGTTTTTTGGATTGCAGAAAATATTTATGGCGAATGTAATCAGTCTAACCTAATACAGGTAGATGTAGAACTGCCCGAGGCTGCTGCCCGAAAAACTACGTTAAAAGATTTTGATAAGTGGCTGATATTAGAGCGGCCGCTTAAACAATTGATAGACCATGAAACGCCGTTAGAGATACTGCCTACCAACGGTACGCTTTCCATACCTACCTTGGGAGTAAAGTTGCGCACCCCCAGTCACAATGAAGCGTTGGAAAAGATGTACCGCCAACAGTTCAATTCTCAATGTGCCCGTCATTGGAATCAGGGAATGCTCGAGCACGGAATAGACCTGCCCGTGATTAGCGGCAATGGTACGTGCAAGATGCTGTACGCTTCGCCTGATGGTTTGTACTTCAACTACAAAATAGACAAAGCCTATTACTTTGCCGACAGCCACCTGCTTATCGTTTTTACAAAAAACAACTCTTTCCGGTGCTACAGCGAAATAGCTACCATGCACGGATTTATGATATTGCGTATAAGCACCCCTTAAAATTAGTTCAAACGTGCCGAGAGCCTTACCCAGCAGTCAGGCGGAACGCCATTGCAGGCAGTAACATAGTCCGTATAGCTACATGGAATGGCTCGCGGCTTACCGAAATTAAGCAGTGCCGATTCCTCATGTGGTAACTCGAGCCACCATTTATCGCTCTGTGCGTGTTTGTAAAATACCAAACTGTAAGCCGTTCCGATGGGCACTACATATTTGATAAACTCAATGCCTGAAAAATCGGGCTGTTTGCTTTCTTTGTCATAGCCTTCAATAAAATACCACAACATGGTTGCCAGCAGCGATGCCATCAGTCCATAGGGGTCTTGTTGCGGTTGATAGCCGTACAGCCCGAACGATGAAAGATGCTCGCTTTTGCCCGCATACCATGCTATTTGGCAAGCCTCTTCCGTGGTCAGCCCGAACGGTACAGGCTGGTGTGGCGGGAAGAAAAAAGGCTTCAGCGCGCATACATCAAAACTTACCATATGCGCCGTCCTGATAAGCGGCTCGGCCTCTTTCATGTGGTCGCGCATTCTGCCAAGGCTCATCAGGTCAAAGCCAAGCCGCTGCCAAAGTTCTAAATGCGCCGTATCATTGATGTATTGCTGATAGCCGAGCAGCCCTGCACCCAATAAGAAATTAGGCTGACAGGTGATGATTTCATTTAAGTGGTCGGGCTTATCGCCGTGAATTTGCAAATCCAGCTTCTGGTCTATTTGCAGCACATACACCAATTGCCCTGCCGATTGGTAGGCCATAAATTGCCCTAAGTCCAGCTCATGCGCATGGCCTATGATGCAGGGAGTTATCCGTTTTTGCATCAAAAATTCGCAAACATCCTGCAAACGCAAGCGTGTTTCGGTAGCATCAATGCCTGCTTTCAGGCAACCCAAATCGGCTAATCGGTAGGTTTTATTGCTTTGGCGCAAGTTGTAAAAAGCCTTGCGAAAGGGGTCATCGGCAGAGGCCTCCCACCCGACAGTAAAAAAAGCAATATCAATGGACTGCCAGTCCGGCAAGGCTTGCAAATCGTTAAAAATAGCCGAACCCATCCCCGAAAAAGGATGTGTGGTATAGGCTGTCATATGCTCATGTACGCTTTCAAAAAGTAATGACAAAGTCATATCGGCAAAAGTATTGGGCAGTTGCAGCGGTAAAATTGCGAAATAACTTCGCAAAGTCTTGTAAGATAATGAGTTTTGTATAACTTTGCAGCCTGATTTTTAAAATCACGGTGTAAAGTAGTAAACCGTTGCCCCGGGAGGGGGCTAAATACTAAAATCGTATGGCAGTAAAAAAACTGAGACCAGTAACACCGGGTACTCGTTTTCGCATTGCGCCTACTTTCAGTGAGATTACAAAATCAACGCCCGAAAAGTCGTTGACTGTACCTCTGAAAAAAACAGGCGGACGAAACAATACCGGTAAGATGACCATGCGCTACATTGGCGGAGGTCATAAGCGCAAGTATCGCCTCATTGATTTCAAGCGGGACAAGCACAATGTGCCTGCAATCGTAGAGGCTATTGAGTACGATCCAAACCGTACAGCACGCATCGCTCTTCTGAAATACGAAGACGGTGAAAAACGTTACATCATTGCTCCGGAAGGAATTAAAGTTGGCCAAACCGTTATGTCAGGTGCTAACGTTGCTCCTGAATTGGGTAATGCCCTTCCTCTTGCATCTATTCCGGTAGGTACTATCGTTCACAACATCGAGCTGAAGCCCGGCGCAGGCGGCAACATTGCCCGCAGTGCAGGTTCTTATGCACAGTTGCTCGGACGCGACGGCAAATACGCATCTTTGCGTATGCCTTCAGGCGAAACCCGCTTGGTACTGACCACTTGCTTCGCTACCGTAGGTACTGTTTCTAACAGCGACCACATGAACGAAAGCGTAGGCAAAGCAGGTCGTAACCGTTGGAAAGGCATCCGTCCTCGCACCCGTGGTGTGGCGATGAACCCTGTAGATCACCCGATGGGTGGTGGTGAAGGACGTGCTTCAGGCGGTCATCCACGCTCACGCAAGGGCTTGTATGCAAAAGGCAAGAAGACACGCACGCCTAAGAAGTACTCAAATCGTTTTATTATTAGCAGGAGGAAGAAATAATTATGGGACGTTCGCTTAAGAAAGGGCCATATATAGACCACAACCTGGCCAAAAAAGTGGATGCCATGAATGCATCCAATAAAAAAGCGGTAATCAAAACATGGTCTCGCCGCTCAATGATATCCCCCGATTTTATCGGACATACTTTTGCCGTACACAATGGCAATAAGTTCATTCCTGTTTACGTAACAGATAACATGGTAGGTCATAAACTCGGAGAGTTTGCCCCTACACGCACCTTCAAAGGACACACAGCCAAAAAAGACAAAGGCAAAAGGTAAGATGGAAGCTATCGCAAAATTGAACAACTGCCCCACCTCGCCGCGCAAAATGCGTATGGTTGCCGATATGGTAAGAGGTCAGAAGGTAAGTCGGGCACTCAGCATATTGAAGTATGAAGCACGCTCCGGTGCTGCTAAACTCGAGAAACTCCTGCTGTCGGCAATTGCCAACTGGGAGCAAAAAAATCCTGATAAGAGAATCGAGGATGCCAACTTGTACGTGAAGACAATTTTTGTAAACGAAGGCAAAATGTTGAAGCGTCTCCGTCCTGCGCCGCAAGGCCGTGCACACCGTGTTCGCAAGCGTTCTAACCATGTTACCATCGTAGTAGATGAAATGCTGGGTATGAACATGGCAGCGCCTGTACAAGAAGAAACTCAAACTAACGCTTAAAAGGGGGATTCAAATCAATGGGACAAAAAGTTAATCCTATAGGTCTTAGATTAGGTATCATCAAAGGATGGGACTCTAATTGGTATGGTGGCAAAGATTTCTCTGAAAAGCTGGTTGAAGACGAGCAAATCAGAAAATATCTGAACGCCCGTATCCCCAAAGGCGGTATTTCACGCATTATCATTGAGCGTACACTCAAGCGCCTCACCATTACTATCAACACTGCTCGCCCGGGTGTGGTGATTGGTAAGCAAGGTGCCGAAGTGGACAAAATCAAAGAAGAATTGAAGAAACTGACCAAAAAGGATGTTCAAATCAATATCTTCGAGATTAAGCGCCCTGAAATAGATGCACGCCTGATTGGCCAAACCATTGCACAGCAATTGGAAGCACGTATTTCCTTCCGCCGTGCCATGAAAAAGGCTATCAGCGATGCCATGCGTGTAGGTGCTCAGGGTATCAAAGTGCGTTTGTCAGGCCGTTTGGGCGGTGCTGAAATGGCACGTACCGAAGAGTACAAAGAAGGTCGCGTACCTCTGCACACACTGCGTGCCGACATTGATTACGCCATTACTGAGGCTTTGACCGTTTACGGCAAAATCGGTATCAAAGTATGGGTATTCAAAGGTGAAGTTTATGGTCGTCCCGACTTGTCTCCTATCACCGGTACTTTGGCACGCAATGAAGGCGGCCAAGGCGGCGGCGAAGAGCGCAGCGGCGGTGAGCGTCGTCGTGGCGGTAATGAGCGCGGCGGTCGCGGTGGCAGCGAGCGTGGCCGTGGTGGACGCGGCGACCGTGGTGGTAACAACCGCGGTGGCGGAAAACGCAAGTAATATAGGTTTGATTATATTCCGAAAGGGCTGCCCTGAAAAGGGCAGCCTCTTTTATTTGCAACAAATCCCTACCTTTCTTCTGGTTGCTACCGCAAGCCGTAGCCGAACCTTATCCGACAAATAAGCGAATCTGCGTACCTTTGCAGTTCAAACAAAATATGCGTTAAAACGTTTTCCAATAAAAGTCAGCAGATATGGAGTTACACGAGCGATTGGAGGCCGGCATTATTCAAAGCCGTAACGGAAATCATTTAGCAGCTATTGAGCTTTTTGAAGCCATCTTGCAGCAAAAAAGTGATTACGTTCCGGCACTGTATCACATTGGCTACAATCACTTCCTGATGCAGCGTTTCGAGCTTGCCATGCACTACTACGAGCGTGCGCTGACCATAGAACCCGATAACGCACACATTATCAGTGAAAAAGCTGTCTTACTGTTCCATCAGGACGACAAAGAGGCATCGCTTGCCGCAATGAACCGTGCACAGGAGTTAGAACCCGAAAACCCTTACCGATATGCCAGTCGTGCGTTCATTAAAGATGCCATGGGCGATATCAAAGGTGCAATAGCCGATTATCAGCGAGCACTTGAATTAGACCCTGACGACGCGGTTTGTCTCAACAATTTGGGTTTGCTGGAAGAAAAGCTCGGCTATAAGGAAGCAGCCCAAAAGAAGTTTATCCGCGCCGATGAACTTGCCAAGAAATTAGGTTATTCTTTTAAAAACACTCCGCCTAAACCTGCCGAAAGCGCCGACAAGTTTTCCAATCAGCAGGCAGACGCTACCCAACCCGGGCGTTCGTCTCAACCCGAAAAGCCACAGCCGATAACGCCTGCCGAAACAAGCAAACGACAGCCCTCTGTTGGCCAAATGATGTGGCGCATTATTACAGACAGTAGCCTCCGCAGCGAGTTCTGGGAGTTTATTAAGCAAAAATTGGGTTTGACAAAAAAATAACAATAATTAGCCCTAAAAAAACACAATTTTTTCATTCCTTTTATTACATTTGATAAAAGCAAATCCCTGCGCATGAATGGTATCAAAGCAACTGCTCCGGCTTAGTTCGGACTATTTTTTTGTCTTTTATCAGCAGTTCTTCTATGGAAACCATTTATGTAAAGTCTCATAAGCTTGGCGAAAAGTTGCGCCGGTTTCTTATTGAAAAAAAGTTAAGCCATCGCTTTACGGTAAGTACCCAACCTGTTCATGCGAGCAACGCAACCATTGTTTATGATGAATTTGGGTTATCGCTGTCGCCTGATTGGTCTTCCGGAAGTATTCCGTTGATTTATGCCGCCGTTCAGCCTTCGGCAGGCAGTCTACTGGGCTTGCTTTCCCTCAAAAAGCATGATTATCAGGCTGCTTACAACTATCATAACGAAAATCACGACTTTCAGCGGGATATAACCCTTGCCTACCATATTTCGCAAGGTATGCTGATTAACAGTGAGATATTGGACGGCATGGAAGATGATGCCGAAACCATCACCGAACATGCTTGGCGCTACTATCACAATTTAGGTATTGCCTACTTCTACGGGCATCCGATGCGGCACATCAGCTATGAGCGGCAGAAAAATTACTTTGAAAAAGCCCTGCAACTTGCCCCTGATAAGATATGGCAGGCCTACACCACTTTGCACTACGCTCAGTTGCTGCTGCAACATCAGGAAACAGATGCAGCCTTGCAAATTTTACAGGCGACCCTTAGCAAGCAACTTGGCGAGGCAGCAGATAAAGCCGTTAAAATGCTGCTTATGAATGTGTTGATTTCAAAAATTGACCGAAAACCCGAGTTTCGTGATATTTTCACTGCCGAGGAACTGCTCCACGAGCTGTTGGCCTATTACGAAGAACATCACGAATACATCCAACAGGCCTTGCTGCTGATGGATGCTTCGCATTTGGCTGATATTCAAGGGTATAGAACCGAGGCTTATGGATATCTGAATCAGGCCATCAGTTTGTTGCAGCGCGAGCAGCTCCCTCAACTTGCGGCGCAGGCAATCATTCAAAAAAATCGGATGATGAATAATTGGGTTGGGCTTGTTTCCTGAATTGCGAGCTTCAATAAAGTTTTCGTACTTTGTTGATGTTTGTACAGAAAACGTATGACCACAATCAAACTTGCTTTGGACTGGTTTACCAACAGTCTGCACACAGGCATTGTAGTTGCACAGGCAAAAAATTGGTTTGCCGAGGCATCCATCGAGCTTTTACTGGTAAGCCCTGAATCAGATAATTATGCTACCGATACGCTGCAAAAACTCATCAACGGGAGTGTGGATATTGCGATTTGTCCGCCTGAGTTGCTGATAGAAGCCTACCAGAAAAATAACCGCGACTATGTGGCGGTGGCGGCGTTACTTCAATCGCAAGCTACCGGTTTTGCTGTTCGGGCTGCATCGGCCGGGGAAACATCCCGCTATGCCGCTCTCCAATTGCCGTATGAGGCGTTGATTGTTCAACACATGGCCAAATACGCCAGAATATCTGCTCCGCAAACGATTGTTGTTAATAAATTGGACACATGGGAGGCTTTTAAGAACAAAGAAGCCGAGCTTTGTTGGGGCTTTTACCCTTGGGAAGGCGCCGAGATGGAAACGAATGGTATTGCGGGGCGATGGATACCGTTGCATGAGGCCGATATTCCTTATCCTAACTGTCCGCTGCTGGTATGTAAGAAAAGTTGGGCGCAACAAAACAGCCGCTTGCTGAAAACATTGCTGCATGTAATTAGCGCCGGTTTTTATTTTGCGCACGACCACATCCGTGAAGCCATTGACATATTAGCAAAGCACATACCGACCAACGCACATTTCCATGAAAAAATGCTTTTTAAGGCGGTTGTTGCTACTAATCAGTTCAGTTTAGACATGTTTGAACGCTGGGGCACTATACAGATTCCGCTTTTTCGGCAATATCTTAACTGGCTGGGCGAAAATGGTGCGCTGCATTTTCAAATCAATGCAGAAGAAATGCTGACCAATGAGTTTTTGGAATAAATATCCGTTATTTGCCATGTGAAGCCGATGATACATTGCATCAATACATAGATTTTGTGGCAGATGCACGATTGAAATCCGAAATCCCGAATCCGAATTCCGAAATCCTACGCCGAGCTATGTTTTCAGCCGATGCACAAAACCAGTTTTTTGAATCCGTACTTTTTGAAGCAACGGGTTGGGAGCATCAAATAGAAGATATGCAGTTTTTGCATGGCGGCTGTATCAACAATGCCGTGCGGCTGCAAACCAATCGGGATAAGTATTTTTTGAAGTTTAATGAGTCGGCGGCAGCCTATGAAATGTTTGATGCCGAAGCAAGGGGGCTGCAACTTTTGGCAGCCACCGAGTCGCTCACTACGCCGCGAGTCATCCATGCGGGCAAGCAGCAGGGGCGTTCCTATTTGTTGTTGGAGTTTTTCGAGCCAACCATCCCGCAACGCAACTACTGGGAGCAATTAGGACATGGGCTTGCTAAACTGCATCGCCATCGGCAGCAGCAATTCGGGCTTGGTTTCAACAACTATATCGGCAGCTTGCCGCAAAGCAATGAGTGGATGAGCGATGGCATTGAATTTTTTATAGAAAAGCGGCTGCGTGTTCAGGCAGGGCTGGCCTACTACAATAATTTGATAGACAGTTCGTTATTAAGGCAATTAGATAGGTTTTACCAAAAGCTACCCGATTTGATACCTAATACTTCGGCATCATTGCTGCACGGCGACTTGTGGGGCGGAAATATTATCACAGGACACAGAGGAGAACCCTGTTTGATAGACCCTGCCGTATATTTCGGTTTCCGTGAGGCAGAAATCGCTTACACACAACTTTTTGGCGGGTTCGAGCAACATTTTTATGATGCCTACCGCGAGGTGATGCCCTTAGACGGCAACTTTCGCGAGCGTGTACCCATTTACAATCTGTATCCCCTGTTGGTTCATCTTAATCTGTTTGGCGAGAGCTATCTGAGCAGCATCGAGCAAACGCTCCGACGTTTTTTGTAATAATCTACTCAAACAATAAATTTCATTTTTTATGGGACAACAGTTACAAGGCTTCTACCGCGAAGCTACCGAATTGGGCGGTATTCCTGCACGCACCAAACTTTCCATCATGACCAAAATCTCATCCATTGAGGCGAGTGTTTTGGAAGATAAGCCCGAGGTAGTGGCCTCTTTTGCAAAAGCGATGGAGCATATCCGCAAAGAGTTTGGCAAAGCGCCGGAAAGTAGCCTAAACAACCCGCTGCCGCAAAGTTCGTCAAGTACGGTACAAGCAGACAATAGAAAAAATCTGAACTTACTTAGCGATTTTTTTGCTCAGCGCGAATTGTACCTTCGCAATGCAGATTTGCTGTTTTATCGTGTAACCGAGCTGTTATCGCAAATGATTCATGTTGAGCGTGCAAGCGTATGGCTGTATAATGCAGACCATTCAGCTATTGTTTGCCGCGATTTATTCACCAAATCCGATGCGCAGCATACGGCCGGGGCAATGCTGGAAGCTAAAATGTTTCCGCGTTATTTTGCCACTATCCGCACAGAGCGTACGCTGGCAGCCAATAACGCACACATACACCCGGGAACAAGTGAATTTAGTGAGCCCTATTTGAAGCCTTTGGGCATAAATTCTATGCTGGATGTCCCTATTTGGGTTAAAGGTGAAATGGTAGGAGTGCTGTGCCATGAGCACGTTGGTATGCCCCGTAATTGGACAGCCGAAGAGGAACAATTAGCCTATCTGATGGCCAATGTTTTGGCTACCTTTATGGAGTTCAATCAAATGTCATGAGTTTTAGCAACAGAATTACGGAACTGCTGAATATCCGATACCCCATTATTCAGGCAGGTATGGTATGGTGCAGCGGTTGGCGGTTGGCGGCTGCCGTATCCGGTGCCGGAGGTTTAGGCATCATTGGTGCCGGTTCTATGTATCCTGACGTGCTGCGCGAGCACATCCGCAAGTGCCGTGCGGCCTTGCCGCCCCAAACGACTTTCGCCGTTAATGTCCCTATGCTCTACCCCGATATTGATAAGCACATGGCTATCATTATGGAGGAGCAAGTACCTGTTGTGTTCACCTCGGCGGGCAACCCTGCCACTTGGACGGGCACGTTGAAAGCTACCGGCATTCGCGTGGTACACGTGGTTAGCAGTGTCAAATTTGCCCAAAAGGCCGAACAGGCAGGGGTAGATGCAGTAGTGGCAGAAGGCTTTGAGGCCGGCGGGCACAATGGCCGCGAGGAAACCACTACTTTCTGCCTGATTCCGATGGTGCGGCAGGCCATACAAATTCCGCTGATTGCTGCCGGCGGCATTGCCAACGGGGCGGGTATGTTGGCCGCCTTTGCGCTGGGGGCAGAGGGCGTGCAAATAGGCACTCGTTTTGCCGTTTCGGAGGAATCATCTGCCCATTCTGCATTTAAAGCAAAAGTTATCGGAATAAAGGAAGGCGAAACAGAGTTGGTTCTCAAACAGTTAGCTCCTGTGCGATTGATTAAAAATGAATTTTACCAACAAGTTAAACAGGCGGAACTGCGAGGTGCTACGGCCGAAGAACTGCGCACGCTGTTGGGCAGGGGGCGCGCCAAAAAAGGCATATTTGAAGGCGATATGACCGAAGGAGAATTGGAAATCGGGCAAATTGCCGCACTGATAGACAGCATTAAGCCTGCCGCACAGATAGTAGATGAAATTTGGCAGGAGTTCAGGCAGGAACTTAACCGATTGCGACAACTGCCTGCTTAAACTAAAAAAGTCATTCCGTTTCTGGGAATGACTTTTTTAGTTAGTTATACGGCTATTATCCGCCGAAGTCGTCAAATGCTACGTTTTCAGGTGGAATACCGAAATCATCGCACATTTTGAGCACGGCAGCGTTCATCATAGGCGGGCCGCAGAAATAGAATTCAATTTCTTCGGGCTCGGGGTGCTTAGAAAGATAGTTGTCAATAAACACCTGATGAATGAACCCTACAAAGCCGTCGCCTTCACCGTCAATACCGTTTTTCACTTGCCAGTTGTCTTCGGGCAGCGGTTCGGAAAGGGCAATGTAGTATTTGAAGTTAGGGAATTCTTGCTCAATCTTACGGAAGTGCTCGGTGTAGAACAGTTCGCGTTTAGAACGACCACCATACCAGAACGATACTTTACGGTCGGTTTTCATGGTGTGGAACAGGTGGAAGATATGCGAACGCAGAGGAGCCATACCTGCACCGCCGCCAATGTAAACCATTTCACGTTTGGTCGGCTTAATGAAGAACTCACCGTAAGGGCCTGAAATAGTTACCTTATCTCCCGGTTTGCGGGTAAATACGTAAGAAGAACATACGCCCGGATTAACATCCATCCATTTGTTGTTTGCACGATCCCATGGCGGAGTTGCAATACGGATGTTCAACATGATGATGTTACCTTCGGCCGGGTGGTTAGCCATAGAGTAGGCACGGAACACAGGCTCGGGGTTTTTCATTTTCAAATCCCACAGCTTGAACTTATCCCACTCAGGGCGGAACTTATCAGGGCCGGCGGGGTCATCAGGATGCGGGCGAATATCAATATCTTTAAAATCAACCTCAATGGCAGGCACGTCCACTTGGATATAACCACCGGATTGGAAGTTGAGGGTTTCGCCTTCGGGGAGTTTCACTACAAACTCTTTGATGAAAGAGGCTACGTTGTAATTGGAAACTACTTCACATTCCCATTTTTTGATGCCGAAGATTTCTTCGTGCACATGGATGTGCATGTCTTGCTTTACCTTTACCTGGCAGGCTAAGCGAACTTTTTGTTTCTGTTCGGTGCGGCTCAGGTGGCCTACTTCGGTTGGCAACACATCGCCGCCGCCGTCTTCTACCACGCACTTACACATGGCGCAGGTGCCGCCGCCGCCACAGGCAGAAGGTAAAAAGATTTTTTGGTTAGACAGGGTTGCCAATAGGGAAGAACCTGCCGGAACAATGAGCGGATTGGCTTCATCGCCATTGATTACGATTTTTACATCACCGGATTGTACCAATTTTGCCTGTGCAAAAAGCAGCAACAATACCAGCAGGATGATAAGCACCGTAAACGCAACGATAGATGCTATTACTACTGTTGTCATCGAAAGTGATTCGTTTAAGATTGGGTTACAAATATAAGCACTATCACAAATTTCTAAGTTCCTAACCGATTATTTAAGTGCATGGTTTTGCCAAATCGGAAATAATTCGGGGTTGGGTTCAGCCGATTTCGGCAATAACTGTTTTGCCTGCGGTGGTTTTTTGATTGAGTTCTACGGTAATTTTTGCATCCAAAGGCAAAAAAATATCCACACGCGAGCCAAATTTGATAAAGCCAAACTCTGAACCTTGCATTACGCGTTGGCCTTCCTCTACGTACCAGCAAATGCGGCGGGCAAGTGCGCCGGCAATCTGACGGAAAAGAACTTCCGTGCCTTTATCGTTTTGTACAACTATGGTGGTGCGTTCGTTGTCGGTGCTTGCTTTGGGGTGCCACGCCACCAGATACAGCCCCGGATGGTAGCGGAAATATTTCACCACACCTGAAATCGGATTGCGGTTTACGTGTACATTAAAAGGCGACATGAAGATGGAAACCTGTTTGCGTTTGTCTTTAAAGTATTCATTTTCAACGGTTTCCTCAATTACAACTACTTTGCCGTCGGCAGGGGCAATTACTTTGCCTGCTTGCACTTGTATTTCCACGTGCGGGTTGCGGAAAAATTGCAACACAATCAAAAAAAGTACAAGGCTGATAAGCAATACAATATTGTGTAGCAATTCTTGTGCGGGCAAGAAATAGTGTAATGCGACGTTCAGAACGGTCAGTACAACTAACGTCAGCAACAAAGTAGGGTATCCTTCGCGGTGGATAGTCATAGGTTTAACAGGTTCGTTTTAAAATGCTTCTTTTGGTTTGTCTTCGTAGGTGATGGCGCGCCAGAGCAAATCTTTCAACTCTTGCAGCCCTTGCTGTGCCACTGAGGAAATAAAAACGGCAGGAATGCCCTCGGGCAGTTCTTTACTCATGGCCTCTTTCAGTTCTTCATCAATCATATCGGCTTTGGTAACGGCAAGCAGGCGTTTTTTGTCCAGTAGTTCGGGGTTATGCTTGCGCAGTTCGTTCAGCAGGATGTCGTATTCCTTGCGGATGTCTTTGCTGTCCACAGGTATCATAAAAAGCAATACCGAATTGCGCTCGATGTGCCGGAGGAATCGCAGCCCGAGGCCTTTACCTTCGGCGGCACCTTCTATAATGCCCGGAATATCTGCCACTATGAAAGAGCGGTCGTCGCGATAGCGCACTACTCCCAAATTGGGCGTAATGGTGGTAAACGGATAGTCGGCTATTTCGGGTTTGGCGGCAGAGATGACAGACAATAAGGTAGACTTGCCCGCATTGGGGAAACCTACCAGCCCGACATCGGCCAATACTTTGAGTTCCAGAATAATCCACGCTTCTTCAAAAGGCTCGCCCGGTTGCGCATAGCGCGGCGCCTGATTGGTGGGGGTGGCAAAGTGTTGATTGCCAAGCCCGCCGCGTCCGCCTTTGAGCAAGATAATCTCCTGACCATCTTCCATGATTTCCGCCATTTTCTCTCCAGTTTCGGCATGGCGCGCAACCGTGCCTATGGGGACTTCAATAATCAGGTCTTCGCCTTGTTTGCCGGTGCAGTTTTGTCCTGTGCCGGGTGCGCCGTTTTGGGCTTTGAGGTGTTTGGTGTATTTCAGGTGCAGCAGCGTCCAGAGTTGCGCATTGCCACGCAGGATGATATGCCCGCCGCGTCCGCCGTCTCCACCGTCGGGGCCTCCTTTGGGGGCATATTTCTCGCGGCGAAAGTGTATGGAACCGGGGCCTCCTGCGCCTGAGCGGCAGTAGATTTTGACGTAGTCTATGAAATTAGGTGATGACATTCTCTCTTAAATGGGGCGCAAGTTACTCATTTATGCCTAATTTCGCGGCAGAAAATCATTACCTACTGAAAATCAACAACTATTCACCATATTTAATCATGACCACAAAAGGGCCGATTTCACAATTTATCGAAAAAAACTACCGCCATTTTAACGCTGCCGCATTAGTAGATGCTGCCAAAGGCTACGAGGCGCATCTGGAAAAAGGCGGCCTGATGTTTATGACGCTGGCGGGGGCAATGTCCACAGCCGAATTGGGCATTTCTCTGGCCGAGATGATTCGTCAGGGCAAAGTACATGCCATTACCTGTACCGGTGCCAACTTAGAGGAAGACGTATTTAACCTCGTGGCTCACGATTTCTACAAACGAATCCCGCGCTACCGCGACCTGACGCCGGCCGAAGAATGGGATTTGATGGAAAACGGCTTCAACCGCGTTACCGATACCTGCATCCCCGAAGGAGAAGCCATCCGCCGCATCGAGAAGCATATTTTTGAACTTTGGAAAGCTGCTGACGACAAAGGCGAGCGTTATTTGCCGCATGAGTTTTTCTATCAACTGCTGAAAAGCGGAGTTTTGGAGCAGTATTATCAAATCCCGCCTAAGGATTCATGGTTGCTGGCTGCCTGCGAGCGCAACCTGCCTATTTTCGTTCCGGGATGGGAAGACTCTACGCTGGGTAACATCTTCGCTTCGTACTGCATCACAGGCGAGCTGAAGCCTTCTACCATGAAAAGCGGTATTGAGTATATGACCAGCCTTGCGCAATGGTACATTGACAACCACAAAACAGGCAACGGTATTGGTTTCTTCCAAATTGGCGGCGGCATTGCGGGCGATTTCCCCATCTGCGTGGTGCCTATGTTGAAGCAAGATTTGGAAATGGATGAAATCAGCTTCTGGGCGTATTTCTGCCAAATTTCCGACTCTACTACCAGCTACGGCTCATATAGTGGTGCTGTTCCCAATGAAAAAATTTCATGGGGTAAATTGCATGTCAATTCGCCTTCTTATGTGATTGAGTCCGATGCAACCATTGTTGCGCCGTTGATTTTTGCTTACGTGTTAGGTCAATAAATTGCAATAACAAAAACATATGTAATGAGGCTGCTTCCCGCAAGGAGGCAGCCTCAAATTTTTTGTATACAATTAAATGTTAATGTGTTTAGTTTTAAGCATTTTTCTTTGAAACGGTGTACTTTTTTAATTAAAAGCCCTTTTTTAAAGGCTTAATATGAATTTTTGATGTGTTTTCACAGAAAAACGCCTTAAAAATTTGACCTGTATTTTAAAAAACGTAATTTTGGATACTACCAAAATTCAAAGTGTTTATGATGAAAAAGTGGACTCTTCCGTTTGCCCTGCTGGTGTTAGTTTCTTTGTGGGGATTGGTGCCGACAGTAACGCCCGCGCCTAATCCCGAACAGCCGATTAATACAGGCGATACGGCTTGGATGTTGGCAGCCGCAGGTTTAGTACTGCTCATGACCCCCGGCTTGGCATTTTTTTACGGCGGCATGGTGCGTTTCAAAAATGTGGTTTCTACCATGTTGCAGAGTTTTATTGCATTAGGCATAGTAAGCGTATTGTGGGTAGTGGTAGGTTTCAGCCTTGCCTTTGGCGATTCCTTTGGCGGGATTGTGGGTAACCCAACTACTTTCATGATGTTCAATAACGTGGGGTTGGCAACGCACCCCGACCTTTCGCCCACCATTCCGTTCGCACTTTTTGCTTTGTTTCAACTCAAATTCGCAATTATTACTCCTGCCCTGATTACGGGCGGTTTTGCAGAGCGCATACGTTTTTCATCGTTTATTTTGTTCATTACCTTATTCTGCCTGTTTATTTATGCACCGCTGGCACACTGGACATGGCATCCCGAAGGTTTCCTGCGCAAGTGGGGCGTGCTTGACTTTGCAGGCGGTACTGTTGTGCATATTTCTGCCGGTTTTGCTGCCCTTGCGGGTGCAATGGTGCTTGGCCGCCGCAAAGACCATGGCAAAGAGCACGCTCCCTACAATATACCTTTCATCCTGCTTGGCACGGGGCTGCTGTGGTTTGGCTGGTTTGGCTTCAATGCCGGCTCGGCGCTGGGTGCTAACGAATTGGCGGCTTCTGCTTTTATGAATACCAACACGGCTTCAGCGGCTGCCATGCTGGCATGGGTGTTTTTTGATGGCATGACGGGCAAGAAACCTTCTGCATTGGGAGCTTGCATTGGTGCGGTAGTCGGTTTGGTGGCCATTACACCCGCTGCGGGCTTCGTTACGGTAGGGCAAAGCCTGTTCATCGGTACGATAGCTGCTGTTATTAGCAATCTGGCGGTGCGTGTCAAAACCCGCTCTTCGTTAGATGACACGCTGGACGTATTCCCCTGCCACGGTCTGGGTGGCATCGTTGGTATGATTGCCACAGGTATTTTTGCCAAAGATGTGGGCTTGTTCTACGGTCAGACGCAGACTTTTATGTACCACCTGCTCGGCTTGGCGATTGTATCGGTGTTCACTTTTGGAGGTTCGTGGTTGCTGTATAAATTCACTGCCTTGCTTATCCCTATTCGGGTACGTCCTGAATTTGAAACCGAAGGGTTAGACGTTTCGCAGCACAGTGAAAAAGCCAATGACGTGGAAAATATTTTCCACAGTGTTACACATAAGAACGGTAGAACTGCCGCTAAGGAGTATTACGAAGAAGAATTGCTTTAATGCCTAAGTCTAAATTTAGGCGTATTTGCCAGCACGCTGATTTTTAATCCAAACTATCGGTTGGCTTATTTGATTTC
The DNA here is from genome assembly GCF_021206925.1 of Rhodoflexus caldus. NCBI lineage: Bacteria > Pseudomonadati > Bacteroidota > Cytophagia > Cytophagales > Thermoflexibacteraceae > Rhodoflexus > Rhodoflexus caldus. The sequence goes on from NZ_JAJPRF010000024.1 coordinate 18,922, forward strand.
TTCGTAGTCCACATATTCGCCGTCGGAGAAGTTCCGGCGGCTTTTTTTATTGGCTGCTGTTTGGCGGATTATGATTTCATCCTCCGGTTGAAAGATGCGATTGACACGCCGCGCCACCCGAATGATGCTTCCCGAAAAGCGGATGAGAAAATAAAGGAACAAAAACAGCAGCAGCAGTGTTTTTAACATGATGTACGATGGAAATAGGTATGCAAAATTAGCGAAGCCGTCGGACTTCTCATTTGACCATCTCACTTTTGCCCGTTAAATACGTATATTTGCCCACCTTTTTTCTCATAAAAATATGTTGCAAAGCATTTTATTATTCCTCGGAAGTATCGGCGGCCCTGAGTTGTTGCTGATTCTGTTCGTAATTCTGCTTTTCTTCGGTGCGAAGAAATTGCCCGAACTGGCTCGCGGCTTAGGCAGAGGCATTCGCGAGTTTAAAGATGCCACCCGTGAAATTAAAGACGAAATTGAACAGGGCGTAAAAGAACAGCCCAAACAATAAATCTTTATGTATTTGTGTTGCGCCTGACAGGTTTCCGAAATCTGTCAGGTGTTATTATTGCCCAAACCTAAACTTCTTCTAACTTGTACCGCTCTTTTGCCGATATCCGCACCGCCTTGTCGCAAGGTTCAACTACGGTAGCTTCCTTGGTGCAGCATTACATAGATGTTGTTGCCCAAAGGAACGGAGAACTCAACGCTTTTTTGGAAACATACAACGAGGAAGCGTTGCAACAGGCACATCAGATTGACCAAAAAATCGCTGACGGCCGTGCAGGCAGGCTCGCAGGCATGGTCATCGGGCTGAAAGATGTCATTTGCTACCAAAATCACCGTTTACAAGCAGCGAGCCGCATTTTAGATGGTTTTCACTCCCAGTTTTCGGCTACTGTGGTAGAGCGATTGCTGGCCGAAGATGCCATTATATTAGGCAGGCAAAACTGCGATGAGTTTGCAATGGGTTCATCCAGCGAAAACTCGGCGTTTGGTGCTGTGCGCAATGCTGCCGATATCAACCGCGTGCCCGGTGGTTCTTCGGGCGGCTCGGCAGTGGCTGTGCAGGCACATATGTGTACCGCTTCATTAGGAACGGATACGGGCGGCTCGGTGCGCCAACCGGCTTCCTTTTGCGGGCTTGTCGGCGTAAAGCCTACCTACGGTCGCCTTTCGCGGCACGGGTTGCTGGCTTATGCCTCATCTTTTGACTGCATCGGTACACTTACGCATACGGTTGAAGACGCGGCACTGCTGTTAGAAGTTATGGCCGGTGCCGATAATTTTGACAGCACTGCTTCTACCCAACCCGTAACGCCTTACAGCAAGCAGGTAGAAGAACAACCCAAGCGCGGCAAAGTTGCCTACATCCGCGAAACGGTAGAAAGCGAAGGCGTAAGCTCGGAGGTAAAAGAACATATCCTGCGGGCAATTGAAATGCTGCGAAGCGAAGGGTTTACCGTAGAAGCCGTTGATTTTCCGCTGCTGGAATACATTTTGCCTACATACTACATTCTTACGACAGCCGAGGCAAGCACCAACTTGGCGCGCTACGACGGTGTCCGCTACGGCTATCGCAGCCCCCGTGCAACCGACTTGGAAAGTCTTTACAAACTCACCCGCTCGGAGGCTTTCGGCAAGGAAGTACAGCGCCGTATCTTGCTCGGAACGTTCGTTTTGAGCGCAAGTTATTACGACGCTTATTTTACCAAAGCACAGCGCGTTCGTCGCCTGATTATGGAGAAAACCAAGGCAATTCTTGCCGAATATGACTTCATTTTGTCGCCAACCTCACCTACAACCGCATTCAGAGTAGGGGAATTGAGCGATAATCCGTTGCAAATGTATTTGGCAGATATTTTCTCGGTACAGGCCAACGTGGCAGGCATTCCGGCCATTTCTATCCCTTGCGGCAACGACACAGAGGGGATGTCCATAGGGCTTCAAGTAATGGGGAATTTCTTTGAAGAAGCGAAAATGCTTGCTTTTGCTCGCTTTTTAATGGAAAAATGTGCAAATTAACACCCGCTTAACCCAACGATGCGTATGTCAGATAATTCTCAACCGGCCTCGTTTCTGTGCAAGGCATTTCTGATGTTGCTGTTAGCGGCACCTTTTATCAGTTCCCATTCTTTTGCTCAAACATCTGACAATCAGATTGATAAGGATAGAATGAACCGATTAAAGCGCATGTCCGACTCTCTTTCCATTGTTCGGAATTACGATGTGGCAATTGCGCTTTTTCAGGATTTCATGGGTTTGATTTACCCGATGGAAACCAAGAGTGCAGGTGAGGAGAATGATATAGCAGAGGCAATTGCAACCATTGATAAAGATTTGATTTTCAAACCACTGCCCAATGTAGTTCATTACGAAGACGAGGATGTGGTTTACGATTACATACCCCGCCCAACCGAAGTGCTGGTAGCCCAGCGTTTTTCTTGTCTCAATTCGCAAATGCCGCTGACGCTGAACGAACGGGTACATGAATTCATAGACTTTTTTACTGTCCGCCGCCGCGATTACACCATGCGGATGCTTGCCAAAAAGAACATTTACTTCCCGATTTTTGAAAAGTATCTGGCAGCATATGGCCTTCCCGATGAGTTGAAATATCTGTCCATCATAGAGTCGGCATTAAATCCGCGTGCTATTTCCCGTGCAGGGGCTGGGGGGCTGTGGCAATTTATGCCCGCAACCGGCCGCATGTACGGGCTGAAACAAAACGCTTTTATAGATGAACGCTTTGACCCCGAAAAAGCAACGGAAGCAGCTTGTAAATACCTGAAATCGCTGTATAACTTTTTCGGCGGCGATTGGGAATTGGCATTGGCTGCTTATAACTGTGGCCCCGGCAATATCCAGAAAGCCATCCGCAGGGCAGGAGGCAAGAGTAATTTTTGGGAGATTTACAACTTTTTGCCCAAAGAAACCCGCGCCTATGTGCCTATTTTCACGGCGGTGGTTTATGCGATGAACTATGCCGAGGAACACAACTTGGTGCAAGACCAGCCCTATTTCGCCATTGACTACGATGTAATCAGCATTAACAATTATGTACCGCTGCGCCATATTGCGGAAAAGTTGAATGTATGCTTGGAAGATTTGGAAGAACTCAACCCCGAGCTGAAGCGCGGCATTGTACCCGGAACGGCTGCATGGGCTTATCCTCTGCGCATCCCTGCCGACCGGATGGATTACTTTGCCGATAATTACGAAGCGATTGTAAAACCCGGCAAATCTAATGCGCAGGTGCGTTATGTGGCAGAACTCACCCGTCCGTCGCGTAAAGCAGCCGTTGTTACGCACAAGGTGCGTAGTGGCGAATCGTTGAGCACAATTGCCCAAAAGTATGGTGTCAGCATCAGCAACTTGAAAAGATGGAATAACCTGAGTTCGGATAATATTCAGGTCGGCAAAAACCTGAAAGTTACTCCGCCGACAGGCGATGGTGAACACAAACCCGTTGCTGCCACGAGCTCAACTACTGTGATAGCTTCTAACAAGCCGTTACCTGCCGAAAAATCGCAGACCGTAGTTGCCAAAAATACAATTACAAAAAATGCTGCCTCCCAAAATACGGGCAACAAAGCAGGCGTGCATATTGTGGACAGCGGCGATACACTGTGGGGTATTGCCAAACGTTACAATATGTCGGTAGAGCAACTCAAAAAACTGAACAATATCAAAGACAACAAGCTGAGCTTAGGACAGAAAATTGTGGTGCGATAACCAAATAACTCGCGCAAATCCCAAATCCGAATTCCCCATTCCCAAATCCGAACTCCGGAATGCTGTTTTGTTCAATTGCTCAACAGCGCAAAAAAATGCAGTGCTACTTGTGAGTAATTGTAATAGCCTGTTTCCCAATGAGCAATTGTGAAAAAATTGCGTGTGGTAAATTGTTGCAACTGTTCGCCGTTGAGTTGCCAGCCGGCATTGTAGGCTGTTGCCAGCCAGCGTACCTGTTCGTTGGCGGGTAGATATCGCCAATGCGGGAATCGGTACATCATCACCCGATAGAATAAGGCCAGATATTCGCTTTGCCCTTGCAAAGTTGCCAGTCGTTCCAATCGTTTTTCGCGGTTGTGTTTGATATCGGTGGTGTCTGTTGCTGACACAGGTGCAGGCAATTGGTGCCGAAGGGCAAATTTTTCAAGGCTTTCCGCAAATGCAGGCTTCATCTGAAAAAAGCCCACGGAAAAATTGGCGTAATCTTGCCCAAAGTTTACATACATCATCTCGAGGCTAATCATCTCTATGGCATTGGAGAGGGCATTGTATCTCATCAATTCCGGCGCAACGATGGCCAGCAGCACGTTTGCAGGGAGGTTTTGCGACTGCCAGTAAGCAACTGCACTGCGCCCCTCGTGTGCCAAAAGGGTTTTTGCAGCGGCAAAGTGTCGGCCAAACTTTTCTGCCAGATAGTGCGCGGCACTATCCCTGCTGATGCATTTGCCGCTGCCTCCCCAAAACAACAGGATGACAAGTATCACAAAGTTTTTTTGCATAAGTAAACGCTGCCGTCTTTGTAAGGTGCCAGCCAACTGACCGTCATTTTGCCATTTTCCATGAAGGTATTTATTTGCATGGCAACAGGCGCAACCGTTCCATCGGCAAAGGCAATGCCGCCGCGACTGACCTTGAACAGTTCTTCGCCTTTTTCGTTGAACATAGTGTTAGACAAGTCCTGATACTCACTGAATGTTTTGGTTAGTTTGCCGTTTACGTACAACTTAGTACCGTTTTGCAGCGAACAGAACGATTTGCCATCAGGGCTAAAAAAACTGTTGGCATAATCAAAAAGCAGGCTGCCGTCTTTAGCTTGCTCGACAGGGAAACGCCGCCCGTCGTTGAGAAGCAACTCTTGTTTTACTTGTTGGTAATTGCTGAAATCGGTGATAATTACTGCCGCATTTTTGCCATCGCCGGATGCCAACAGGCTGAATGCTATATTGGTAGCTTGACGGTCGGGAGGGACAATTTGCAAAGGAGTAGGCATCTGGTCGCTAATCAGGCGGTATTCCTGCCATATTTTGCTATAATCGTTGCTATAATTGGGCATTACAATAGCAAAAAAGCTCTTCCCGTCGGTGCTGAGGGCGGCTTCCTGAATTAACGCATAAGGGCCGTAGGTTTTGCCGTTATGTACGATTACCTGCTCTTCGCCTATGGGTATGCCGTTCATCATTAGCTTGCGGAATTGTATGAGCCCTTTATCTCCTTCGTTGTGAGGGGGGGAAACTTTGGCAGCAAAGCGGTACAGGTTTTTACTTGACCCTATTTCGGAGGTAATGCCGTATTGAGCTACTGTTTTGCGGTCTGAGTTTTTGATGGGTTCGCTCCACTTGCCATCCCGAAAGACCTGAATCGTTTTATTGACTTTATGACCTGCCACAAGCACCAGCTCGGTGCGGGTAGCGGTTGAAAACATCCGCGATTCATCGTAAAATATGAATGTTCCTTCGGGAAGGTCGGTTATTTTTTGTGCCATAACTGTGGCAATGGGCGTGTAGGAAAGAGCAGCATCAGGGCTTGGGAGGTTGTTGCTGCCGTTGTTATTGTTATTGTTAGCGGGTGGATTACCCGTTGGGGCAGAGGGTGCGGGTTCTTGCTTGGCCGTCCCTGATTTTTCCTCTATTTTATTTTGCACTTTCTCTTTGGCCTTTTTGAGCAGGTCGCCTACTTGCCCAAAGGCAGCGGCAGCAATAAACCATATCGCTGCCGCCGTTATTATCAGCTTTTTCATGACATTGGTATTTTTAGTTACCGAAAAGCTACAAAAAAGCTGTTAAAAAACCTAAAAAGTTACACGTTTATTACATTGACTTCCGCTTGACCCAATAGCCGAAAGCGGCAGCGGTGAAGAACATCAGCAGGCCATACAATGCGGGTGGAATGGACATGGCGGAGTCTTGTAAAACATTCAGCGCAATGTAAATGGCAAGTGTGCCGTTGTGGATACCAATTTCCATGCCGATAGCAATGGCCTGACGACGCTCTACGCGCAGCATTAGCGGAACGGTATAGCCCACGAACATGCTTAACAGATTGAAAACCAGCACAGGCAATCCAACCTGTTGAATAAAAATCCCGAGGTTGTCCTTTTCTTTCAGCGTAGCACCGGCAATTACCAGTACCAGCAAAATGGCGGAGGCAATTTTGACGGGTTTGTCCATTTTATTGGCAAATGCAGGGGCAAATCTTCTGATAATCATGCCTATGGAAACGGGCAGCAGAACAATGGCGAATACTTCCACAATTTTACCAAACTGCATGGGGATGGACTTTTCGGCGCCTACAAAATACAGCAGCGACAAATTGACAATGAGCGGAAGCGTAAAAAGGCTCAAAAGGCTGTTTACGGCTGTGAGTGTGATGTTGAGTGCCACATCACCATCGGAAAGGTGGCTGTACAGGTTGGCAGTAGCGCCACCGGGCGAGGCGGCCAACAGCATCAGACCGACGGCCAGCGCAGGTGCCAGCCCAAATGCAACGGCAATACCCCAACAGACAGCGGGCAGCAGAATCATTTGACAAAACAGCCCGATAAACGCCGCTTTGGGATATTTGACAATACGTTTAAAGTCTTCAATGGTTAGTGAAAGCCCCAGCCCCAGCATGATGATGCCCAGCGCAATCGGCAGAAATACGGTCAGTAGGTTAGATTGTTGCATAACGACACAGAGTTGATTGGTAGAACGGAAATTTACTGTTTCTACCCGTCAATTCTGCCTACTTATTGGTGCGAATTTGCCACCACAAACCGAAAAAACCTGCCATCAGGTAGAGCAGGGCAATGCCTACCAGCGTAAACTTGGCAGCAGCCATCCAATAGGCAAGCGGCGGCAGCCAAGCAGAGTTGCTGTCGGATAGCAATGCAATGAGTGCGGCGTTTTCTATGCCATCAAACAAGGCAGCCGGCCATTGCAGCCATGCAATTAAAAGCCCTGCTTTGCTGAAACCGTTGAAAAGCGCCCACGATTTGGCGATATACACACATGCCAGCGCGAGCGTCATGGAGTAAGCGATGAGGTAAAGAAAATCTAAACCCAGACCAAAAGCAGCGCGCATTTTGGCGGAGTAGTCCCATGAGTGCATCATCAGGCGTGCATTGGCAAAAGTTCCGGCAAACTCAAACGATAAGATGCCGGCAGGGGCGGCACTGTTGGTCAGGGGTGCATTTGCCCAAAACTGTGTTGCCATCAGCAAAAAAGTAGTCGCTGCCGCAACAGCCATCCACAATAAGTGTTGTTTGCGAGAAAGCGGAATAAAAGGGTGGTTCATTGACTCACTTGTTTAATGAAAGCCGTCGGTAGTTCTTCCGTTGGCTGTTCGCCGGCTGCCAATGTTCGCAGCAGCGGCAATTCTATAAAAAACGTTGTGCCGGCAAGTGTCTGTGTTTCAAACCAAATACGCCCGCCTGCATGTTCAACGCCGCGTTTTGCCAGTGCAAGCCCGATACCCGAACCGGAAAACTTGGTGCTAAAATTAGGTAAAAAAACTTTGCCGGCGATATTATCGGGGATGCCCACGCCGTTGTCTGTTACGGAAATCAGGACGCGTTCGTTTTCTAACCGTTGCAGTGCTACCTGAATATGGGCCTGTTTACCATGCGGAACAGCCTGTATGCCGTTGATAATCAGGTTGGTAACAATTTGCCCCATCAGTTGCCTGTCGCCATTGACAAAAAATTTGCCCGCAGGGAGTTGTAAAGTAACGTTGGCATTTTCTTCGTTGTGGTGCAGCAGGCAGGTTTGTCGGAGCAATTCGCCTATCTCAAACTCTTCGTTTTTCGGGATGGGCATATTGGCAAACGAAGCAAAGGATGTGGCAATATCGCTCAACGTATCTACCTGACTGAGCAAGGTTTCCAATGAGCGCCCTACCCGAGGGTTTTCGGGGGTAAGCATCCGTTGCAGGTGCTGCATGGTGAGCTTCATGGGAGTCAGCGGGTTTTTGATTTCATGGGCAACTTGTCGTGCCATTTCGCGCCATGCCGACTCCTTCTCGCTGCGTGAAAGGGCTTCTTTGCTTTCTTCCAATTGCTTCAACATGCGGTTGTAGGCATCTACCAGCAGCCCGATTTCATCGGCGGAGGAATAGTTCAGCGGCTCATTGGGTTTGTTCAGGCTTGTGCGGCCAATGGTTTTGGTAATCATCCGCAGTGGTTCGGTCAATACGCGCGATGCCAAGTAAGAAATTACCGCCATACCCAAAAAGATGAACGTAAACACATTCATAATGCTGCTCAACACGCTGATGATGCGTTTTTCGGCATTGCGTTGCGACTCAAAAAACGGAATGCCGATGATGCCCGTAATATCGCCCGAAGCGGCAGAGCGCACCGCTACATACACCGAGCTGTAAGGCAAACTGCCGATAACTTCGCTCAAAATGGTGCGTCCTTGCGGGTTCATGTTCAGTTCTGCCAGTGCTTGCGGGTTAATCAAGTCGGTTACAAGGCCGCTTTGGTAGCTGAAAGATTCATTGGAGGCCAGCAAGCGCCCCGAACGGCTGTACAGGTTCATGTACACGTTGGCCAGTTGGGCAATTTTGCTAACGTTATCTTCCAAACGGTCTTTGCTCATTGCGCCTTTGTTGTAGGCTTCCATATCGGCAGCAATGCCCGCGTTGGTGCTGATGGTTACAGCCTTTTCTATGTAGGCCTCCTGTATTTCGCGGCGGTTTTGGTTGTTCAGCAGGCTGGTAATAATTACGCTCACCACAATGAGCGGGGTAAAAAAAGCAAGGTTCAGGTAAATCTGAATGCGGGCTGTCAGGCTCATTTGGGCGCGGAGCAATTGCCACATGCCTTGCCGTAGGCCGTAGATAATCAGAATTAACAACTTGCCGCCCAGCAAGATGAGAAACAGGAATGAAAAGTTGGCAATAATGTTTTGTGCAGGGTAGATGGGCGATGAAACAATCACCTGAACGCCTTCCTTGGGCGAAAGCATCAGGTGGCGGAAATTATTAATCGTTCTGCTTACCGGAATATTGTCGGGTTGAACGTCGGTGATTGCTAAGTCTTTCAGCAAGGCAGGCGTGTAATTGAAGTTGCTGCTGCTGTAGGTCAGTTGGCCGTTGGTAATGATGGCATAGCTCATGCCTTTTTCAATGGCATCGGGCAGTAACTCTGCTGTGCGCTGAAAACTCGGATAAGCCCCAAAAGGTGTGATGCGCTTTTGCCGCAGTTCAATCACCATACGCCCAATGCGCATATCGTTTCTCATCAGGTCGGTAAAACAGACGTACATCGGTATTTCGCCGTTCAACCTGTTGATATACAGAATGTTGGGGTGCTCCGTTTTGTATTTTTCGCGGTCAAACGCAAGCATTAGCGAGTCGTAGGTGGTGTTGTAGTTGTAAGGTTCGCCGTTGCCGTCAAAGAGTAAAACGTTGGTTTCGTAGTTGTCAAAATACTTGTCTATGTGCTGTTTTTTTATTTTTTGGATGATGATGTCCTTGCTGGAATAGGATGTCAGCATCCGGTTGATGATGGTTTGGTCTACCTGAATTTTTTTTAGCGACTGTTGCAGAAGAAATTCGCCCAGTTTGTCATTGCCCTCTACCAGTTGAGCGGCTACCTTGTATTTGTTTTCCATGCGTATTTGCTGCTCGAACTGATAAATGGCAAATGCTCCCATCGTAGCGGTTACGGTAGCGCTCAAACACAGGTACAAATAAGAGAAGTAGTTAAAACTTTTCACCTTGCGGGTCAAATTGCCCATGCTGACAATCAGCAGGTAAACCGTACAAAGCATCAGCGTGTACCACTCTATATCGGCATGGGCGATTTGCAGCAGCACCGCCGAAATTAGCCCGCCAATGACAATGGCCGCCGCCATTCGCCGACGGTCGGGCAGCATGGAACTTGCCAGCCGCATGGAGATGTGGCTGATGAAGAAAAATACAAAACTGCTGAGCAAAAAAATCAGCAAACTGGTGATTTTCAATACGTCAAAGCTCGGTTCAAAAGTGATGTCTAACCTGATTTGGGAGTTGAAGTACAGATTGCGCAACAGCGAAAAGTGGAAAAAGAAAAAGGCATGTGAAAAAATCGCCAACAAGATGCTGCCTACCCATGCATAGCGTGTGCGCAAAATCTGCAAATGCTGCCGTTCAATCAGTCGGGGGTAATACAGGTAGCTGTAACTGCAAATCAGAAATACGAACAGGATATTGATAAACAAATCGGCAAGTGAGCGGGAAATAACCGACGAAGCAAAACTGGAAGAACTGAACAAGGGCAGTCGGTTAAAGGCTGCGGGGTCGTTAGCCAGCAGCAATACGAGCCTTGCCCCTATCAAAAATGTGGCCAGCAGTATCAGGCCGTCGGAGTAGCGGGCATCTGCCAGATAGGCATTGATTTGATGTCGCACCAACCATCCGGCCAGCAGCAAACTGCCAATAACGAGCAGCAGAATCAGGTTTTCCTCCGATAAACCGCCGCTGAAATGGTAATTATCGGGCAGGATGACCGAAAAAAGATACCGCCCGTCTTCGGCTTTGATGGCAAATCCTTCTTCCGGATTGCGCGATATGCTCACTTTTTCATCGGGAAAAATATCCGGATTGACACCCGGTTTGAGCAGCGGAGCATTTGTTTTGTAGCGAAACTCTAAGGGAATCAGGGCTGCAAAATGTACTCGGTCGCCGTTGTTTTGCCTGACCGACTGTTTGTAGATGATAAATGTACCGCCTGCATGGCTCATGGTTTGCACGTCAAACTTGCCGTTCAGGTCTTCGCGGTTCAGCCAAAAGCGATTGTTTGTCCACAAAAGCAACTGGTTGTTCCGAAATACCAGCACGGGATACTTGCCTTTGAAGTTCAGGTCTTGAAAGCCAAGGGTGCGCCCTGCCTGTTCGGCTTGCTCAAACTGTTGGCGGATTTCATCTACCAGCAGGCGCGCCTGTGCAAGTTCGCCTGCCAAACGGCTATTGACCGACTGCAACAGAAAGTTGGTTCCGGGCAGTGGAAGCGGCAAATAGCGTTCTGCCAGCAGGAAGGCGAGCAATAACATACCCAATACCATTCCCCATCCCCAGCGGCGGGAAATCAAAAGAGAACGCAGGTATTTTATGCCGGCACTCATTTTTGCTTTTATCATTGCTGAAATTACCGTAATTTTCGCAAAAACCATGCTTGAAGCATCCGAATTGCGGCATGGTACATATTCACTAACATCTTTACACCCTTATAACAATCCTATGAAAACAATTCGCCGCAAGTTTGTTATTTCTTTCCTGATGTTGGCGCTGCTCGTGGTTTCTTCTGTGGCCGTTCAGGCGCAAAAACGCTCCGATAAGGATTTTACAAAAGCCGAAGAAGCCTTTCAGAAGCAGGATTACCCCCAGTCCATTACACTGTTCGGAAAAGTTATCAGTCGCTATCCCGACCATGTGGCGGCTTACAGGAGACGTGCAGAGGCTTTTATGGAGTTGAAAGATTATAACAGTGCTGTGGCAGATTATACCAAAGCCATTGAAATAGCCCCCAACGATGCCGATTTGTATGCCGGCAGAGCGGCGGCGCATCGTTTGATGGGCAATTTACAGGCAGCACTGCAAGATTTGGATGCCGCCCTTTTGCTTGACAAAAAGGAAAGCAAGAACGAAAAACTGCTGAACTACCGTGCCGAACTGAACGTGCAGTTGAAAAATTATCCGCAAGCATTGATAGACTATCAACTGCTGGCTGATTTGCAACCTAACGAAGGACGCTACATACAGTTGCGCCGCGAGATGCTCTCCAAAGTCAGCGAAGAAGACCTTGCCGGTATGATGGAACTTGGCGTACTGAACATGGCGAGTTCCGGCATGGGAGGTTTGCCAACCCCAACCGCCGATGACCAAAAAACAGCAGAAGTGCGCAAGTTTATTACTGAAACCAAATTTGCTACTTTGGAAGACGGCCGCCGCTACTACTACCAACTTTCTGCCCGCAACGATTTTCCTGTCGGAAAGAAAACCGTGCTGCTCAGCCTGCTGCGCGAGAAAATCCTGACAGACGTTTACGGCGAGCATCCTTACATGGAAGATATTGAGGCCATGAAGCGCTTGGTAGAAACCGAAAACTGGATAAATCCCGAAGGCAAAAAGCGTTATTTCCAACTCATTAACGACAGTCGCTACTGGTTTACGGGCGGCGTGCAGCGCGGTGATACTTACTATTTCTACAAAGTGATGAAAGGCCGCTACTCGAGCAAGTACAAAATGCAGATGTTTGCGGTGGTGAACAATGCTTCTAACTTGGTGCTGAACAGTGAGGTGGTAATAGCCGAAGACAGCACCGGCACGCGCACCATTGAAATTCCCGTTGCCGAAAACAAAGGTTACATGTGGGTAACTTCTAAAACAGACAAACTCCGCGGCATTACCAACACAACCAACAGCAATTTGGAGTTTGAAGCCACAGGCAATATTGCACGTTTTAACAGCAGCGCAAAAACCATTGTGCCGCCTCAACAGTACGATAAGTTCATCAAACCCAATGGTGCAGAGCTAAACGATGCTATTAAGGCCACGCTGAATTACCTGATTTTGGAATATCCGAAAATGTTTGTGCTGCGCTGAGTGGCGGTGGAAATGGCTGTATACAAGCCGTTGAGCAAGTGATGCAAAAGCGTAAGCAATTTTACATTTGTAAATTATTGATAATCAAGAGTTTAAACCTGACGGGCTACAACCCGTCAGGTTTGTTTTTTGTGCAGTCTAAACGCCTACTTCTGTGGTGCTCGTTGTAGTTGCTGCGGCTGCTTTCTTCTTTTTGAGCGTATTCAGCGGTACGAGGCGCACAAAATCATGCTTGGCATGTTCCCAGTTTTGCAGGATTTTTTCTACCGTTCGGCTGCCTGTATCAATCAGGTAGTCTTGCAAAAGTTCATGGAGCTCGGCGAAATCGTCGGGTAGGGGAGCCGCCTCTGTCAGGTATTCACGGTTGATGAAGTCTTTCCTGCGGGGCTTGTAGAGGTAAATTTCTCCGCCGGTCATACCTGAACCCAGATTCTCGTCAAAATCGCCGAGGATGACTACTTTGCCGCGCGTCATGTATTCGCAGGCGTGCAGACCTACACCTTCCACAACGGCATAGGCGCCGCTGTTGCGAACGGCAAAACGGTCGCCCGCGATGCCGTGAACGTACAGCACTCCGCCTGTGGCCCCGTAAAGCGCACAATTACCGATGATGACGTTCTCTTCGGGGCGGAACCGCACGTGTTTCTGCGGCGTGATAATCAATTTGCCACCCGACATGGACTTGGCCACCGAGTCATTGGCTTCTCCGTAGAGTTTTACTTCCATGCCATCGGTCATAAATACGCCAAAACCTTGCCCGGCACTGCCTTTAAAGGTGAATTTCAGCGACTTAGTAAACGGATAGAGCGATTTATCGCGGTAGAACATTTGCCGATAGCGGTTTTCTTTGCGGGCAATTTCGCCTGCTACGGTTGCCAAAACCGCGCGGTCGGTTGCATAGATGTCATAACTGAACTCCGCATGTCGGTTTTCGGCAATGGCAGCGCGGGTATCTTCCACAATCTGCGCATTCAGCAGGCTGACACCTTCAAAGAATGGGTTCGGTTCGGTCTGATAGCCCGGCATGGGTTGCCCCAGCACAAAGCTCAAATCCAGATTGCGGCGATTAATCAGGTCGCGGGCGGCAGGGTTGATATCCAACAGGTCGGTGCGTCCGATGATTTCGTTGAGCGAAGTAAAGCCCATGAACGCCAACTTGCGGCGCACATCCTCGGCGATGTATTCCAGCATTTTCACCACGTGGTCTTTGCTGCCTTTGTATTTGGCTTTGTAAACGGGGTCGTGGGTGGTGATGCCCGCGGGGCAGGTATTTTTTTCGCAAATACGCGCCATTACGCAGCCTTCGGCTACGAGCAGCAACTTGCCGAAATTGTATTCTTCTGCGCCCATAATGGCAGCCATAACAATATCTTCGCCGGTGCTCAGGCCGCCGTCGGTGCGGAGTCGCACATGTTGGCGGAGGCCGTTTTGAAGCAGTGCCCTGTGTACTTCCACCAACCCAAACTCCCAAGGCAACCCTGCGTGTTTCATGGAACTTAGCGAAGCGGCTCCCGTTCCGCCATCGCCACCGACTACGTCAATCACATCAGCGCCTGCTTTGGCCACACCTACGGCAATCGTTCCGATGTTTGCGCCTGCCACTAATTTCACGTTTACTTTGGCTTCGGGCGAAATCTGTTTTAACTCGTAGATGAGCTGTTTGAGGTCTTCAATGCTGTAAATATCGTGCAGCGGCGGCGGCGAAATTAAATCTACGCCGGGGTTGCTGTAACGTGCGCGGGCGATGTCGGCATTTACTTTGATGCTCATCAATTGGCCGCCTTCACCGGGTTTAGCACCTTGTGCCACCTTGATTTGCAATTCGCTGCCCGAAACCAGATACAGTGCCGTTACGCCAAAGCGCGCCGATGCCACTTGTTTGGTGGTGGCAGTAATGCCTTCGGTGAAGTAATACGGGTTTTCGCCACCTTCGCCGCTGTTGCTGCGTCCGCCTATTTCCTGCATGGCCAAAATGATATCGCGCTGCGCCTCGGCACTGATAGCACCAAAACTCATCGCTCCCGAACCAAAACGGCGAAGAATATTACTGCGCGGCTCTACCTGCTCCACGGGCACGGGCGTTGTCGCTTTTTTGAGTGCAAACAGGTGACGAACGTTCACAGGCGCTTGGCGGATACCCATTTTGAGGTATTCATCGTAGAGTTCCATGTTGTTCAGTTCTTTGCCCGTATCGCGCACCAATTGGTGGATAATTTTTGAGCGGGCAAAGGTCATGGAGTGTTTTTCGCCTTGTGTGCCGATGGTATCTTCCCGATAGAGGAAATTATTGACCAACTGCTGCTTTTCTTCGTATTTGCGGCAAATTTCCAGCTTGGTCAGCACCTCATCGGCAATGCCGCTGACCGTAAGACCTCCGAGCACGTTGTGTACGTGCGGGAAATAGCGCGAAGTAACTTCTTTGTTCAACCCTACAATGCTGAACAGCTTAGCGCTCTGGTAGCTGCGCAATACGGAGATGCCCATTTTGGACATAATTTTCAGCAAGCCTTCTTTCAGGGCTTTGAGTATGTTCTGCTCTTTCTCGTCGGCAGAAAGCTCTACTTTGCCGATTTTGTGTGCTGTTTCAAAACGTGCCAATTGCAGCGCAAGGTATGGGCAAACAGCCACTGCACCAAACCCGATGAGGCAGGCCACGTGATGGGTGGTTTTAATTTCGCCCGAATCCACCACTATGGAGGCCTCGAGCCGCAGTCCGGCATCGGTAAGGGCTACAATTACGGCACGCAGCGCCAACAGGGCAGGAATGGGTGGATTTTCGTAGTCCGCGTTGCGGTCGCTGAGGATGATAACGGAAATTTCGCCGCCATTGACCGCATCCACTACGGCCTTGCCCAACTCATCCAACTTGCGTTGCATACCCACTGCACCGTTTTTGCGTTTAAAAGTCGTGTCAAATTCGGCAGCCACAGGACGATAAACGCCTTCGCGCGAATTTTTCAGTTCTCTTACAAATGCCATTTCGCCCAATGAAAGGATGGGACTTTTCAGTTCAAAGGCAGGCGGCGGCGGAATAAGCTCCTTTTGAGCAAAAATATTAGGCTTTTTGCCTAAATAATTAATCATATCGGTTACATTTTTCTCCCGCAGATAGTCCAACGGTGGATTAGTAACCTGTGCAAAAGTCTGGTAGAAGTAGTCAAAGAATGAGCGGGGTTCTTCGGAG
Organism: Rhodoflexus caldus; assembly: GCF_021206925.1. NCBI lineage: Bacteria > Pseudomonadati > Bacteroidota > Cytophagia > Cytophagales > Thermoflexibacteraceae > Rhodoflexus > Rhodoflexus caldus. Next base: position 34,688 of record NZ_JAJPRF010000024.1, read on the forward strand.
AAAATATTGATGCGTGCCGTGTCGCCCATAGAGCCGATAGGTTCTTTGCCTGTACTCATCATCGGAATCAGGATGCGGGCGATGTCTTCTTCGGTGTAGGCAAACAAGTACTTTTTGTCAAGCAAGGGGATTTCTGCCTCTGTGCCGAGGTTCTCCATCGGCAGCAGGCGTGCGTCGTAGTGTGCGCCAATGTTTTCGCGTGAGTCGCTTGGGTCGCAGAAGCTGATACTGCCCGTAATCAGGTTCATGGTAACGCCTGTTCCGGCATTGAGTGTTCCCTTTTGCAAAATATCGGCTTCGTCCAAATCAAACGAACCGGCTTCGGAAGAGAGGTAAAAATATTTTTCCGTCATCGCCCAACGGCAGGGGCGGAAGCCGTTGCGGTCTAATCGCGCACCTACCTTATTGCCCGTTCCGAAGGTAATCAGGGCGGGGCCGTCCCAAGGCTCCATGGCGCGGCTCCAAAAGCGGTAAAAATCTTTGTCGGCTTTGGCGGGCGGAATCATAATCGCCAGAATGTCCTCTATGTAGCGGATACTGCTGCGAAATGCCAATGCTTCCACCATTTCGTTCAAACTGCCCGAATCGCTCACCTTGTAGTGGTTGAGCAGTTCGTCTTTTTTAAGACCGAGGGCTTTTTCCCGCGAAAAAGCCCATGAGCGATTGCCCTGAATCGTATTGATTTCGCCGTTGTGGCTGATGAAGCGGAAAGGCTGCGCTTTGTCCCAAGTGCTGACCGTGTTGGTGCTGAACCGCCGGTGGAAAATACCGAAGCGGGTTTTGAATGCAGGATTTTGCAGGTCTAAGTAGAAACGTCCCAAATCTTCTGCACGAATCAGCCCTTTGTAAACAATGGTGTTGGCCGAAAGCGAGGTGAAGAAAAATTCGGGTACTTCCTGTGCATCTTTTTGACGAATGCGGTTGAATTGCTTTGCCTGATACAGGAGTTTGTCAAAAGAATAGTCCGTGCGGCAATGTTTGGGTCGGGCAATAATGGCATGGCGCATATCGGGCATTGAGGCGCGGGCTTGTGGCCCCAACACATCTGGGTTTATGGGTACATCGCGGTATTCAATCACTTCCAGCCCCATGAGTGAAAACGATTCTTCAAAGGTTTTGAGCGCAATGCGTTGCTTTTCCGCATCGGTTGGCAGAAACAGCGAGGCTACTGCTACTTCACCCCGTTTATACCCCAGCAAATCAAAGGGAATGTCGGTCATAATGCCGGCACCGTCGCCGGTGATGCGGTCGGCAGCACAGCCGCCACGGTGTTCTTCGCATGTCAAGGCATATAATGCCTGTTGTAAAATCCGGTGGTCATACTCACCCTGTCGGCTGGCAACGAACCCTACGCCGCAAGCCGATTTTTCGTTTTCCTGAAAAAATTGCCCCATTGTTTACGTAATTTTTAATTTAACTGGCAATATAGTGAATGAATTCTAAAAAACAGGCCTAAGTGGTGGGGATTTTTTAAAGAACAATGTTGGCGGGTTTTGGAATGTTGCACACGCCGTTGCACGTCGTTCACAAACCACCTGAACCTATGTTGTTCATGTGGGCACGAATAACTGCAAAAAGCACAGCAAAAACCGTAGGTTTGTCATCTTAGTAGCGTTGCCAGAACCTTCTCTGCTGTGCGACGTGCAACGGAACATCGCATCTGCATACATATGTAAATAATTTTTAGAACACGTATTTGTGTATTTTCTTATCAAAAACTAATACTCCCAAAGAAATATATAAGTTATTCTGTGTTATATTATTTGTTGCAACATATTGATTTGCACTAAAATGGATATTGATACTATCCTTGTAGAATTATTTTTGCAGCACTGCAACCTCTCTCAACTATTTTGCATATCGGTAATATGCCAAACCAATTACTCTCTGCTATTATTTGCGGTACAGCATCCGTAAGTAAGCACCTGACTGCGTTACTTCATTCCCTTATTAGGGTCAAACAAGAGGCAACGGATGTACGTCTTTTGCCCGGCTTAGCCTATGCAATCCGGCCTGATGTGGTGATTGTATGTTGTGTGGCGAAATATTCCTGTCCGCTGGCGCATCTGCGCTGCTTGCAAACGCACCTGCCCCACTGTCCCATTATTATTTACAGCGACCGTTCACCTGAACATTGGGCAGAAATATCCCCGCGTGCACTGATACATCCGAAGGATGATAGGATGGAATGGGCTACCTGCCTGCGCAATTTAAGCAACGGAAGAACCTATACTTCACCTTTGCTGGCCTCGCAAGCTACCCTGCAAGGCGCAGATGGTAGCACAAGACTGACTAATATGGAACAAAAAGTTTTAAATATACTGAAAGAGTTGCCCGATGTGCGTCCTACGGAACTATTGCATATCAGTAAGCATACACTCAAAAACCATAAAACCAACATTGCAAAAAAATTGCATCTCAAATCTGCAAGAGAGTTGCAAAAATGGATTCAGGAAAACAAAAAATAGGAAAAAAGCTGCGCGTTTTCCTATTTTTTAGCAGCAATTGGGCTATTAATTTTGCGGTAGTCAATTAAAAACAATTCCTTTTGCATGAAAAAATCCTTGTTATCACTGAAACTTATGATGTTAATGATGATTGGTAACTCGTGCCAAAATTCATTATCAGAGCTTGACAAAGAAATATCTTTATCAGGTACTACACATCAGGTAGATTTATTAGAGCGGTTTTCTGATAAATCTGTAAATAATTTTTTGCGGTTTGAATCTATTGAAGAACTGAAATAAGCATACAACAGCCGCGCAACAGGGGGGGCGTTAGCTCGTTTAAATTCGCGGACAGTTGGTTTTCGTTCCTTAGAGGATGCGAGAAATGATGAGTATGCACGGTTTATGAATACGTATGAACGAACAATTCGAGATTTGAAACCCACTGACTATCTCAAAGCATTAGCAATTGAAAGCAGTGTCCAAAAAAGTCTTAACAAGTATGAAGGCCTTATATCTTTTTCAATGGACAAAGGCTTTGATATTGATATGGTTTGGAGTATTTATGCACCTTTTGTAAATGAAAGAGGTATTGTTCAAATAGGCAATGATTTGTACCAGTTTGATACGCAGAACGTCAAAATTAAACGTAATGCTTCTGTATCAGATATTCCAAGCTTACTTGCGGCAAAGAGCAGTAATCAGAAACAAGAGATAGAAGTTATTCCTACAAGAGTAACGGGAGCATCGCCTTCTAATGGTCGTATTGAGGATGCATCTTATGGGACATTAGTCAGAAATCGTTTTTGCCAAAATTCATTATCTGCACATAGAATTTTAGTTTATGAAGACTTGTATCGTAAACTTGGTCCTTTGCAAGGATTTAATATAGTAATAACCTTGCGCGGGCTCCAGAGAGTTGGTCTTTTCTTTTGGGGTGATTTTTATAATGGAGAGTTAAGTGGTACATGTAGCTACCAATTTCAGGGAGAATCTCCCCAATTTAGAGTTATTCCAATGATTGTAGATACGAAGAATGAATTTAGTTTTGATGCGACCAATAATGGTAATCTAAACTGTACAAATGGTACTTGTTTATCAGCAACCACGTACGGTCAAATGCGGGTACCTGGTGCTGGTATTGCTCAATGTACAATCATGCCTTAAATGTTTTTATTGATATAATTATGAAAAGAGCTCATGTGGTTTTTTCACTATGCCTGTTACTTATTACTTATTACGTATTACGCAAATGCACAGACATCTGTGGAAACAGGTTACCAATCATCGTGGATAATTAAAGGCGGTTTTAACCAATCTACTCAGGATATCAGTAGAATTACAGCGATAGTTCCGCCTGGGCCTGATGGAGGGATCTCTTATAATGGTATAAGATCAGGTGCCTTACAAGAACGTTCTTCTTATCATTTAGGGATATTTCGTGAATGGCATCTGAGGGGTGGCCTCAACTTCATTTCCGGTTTGTCTTTTCGCCAAAAAGGGGGTATCATGACTACTCTTAGAGAACCTGCATTATCAAGTAATCAGCATCTGATTACAAACTATATCAGCTTGGATGGGAATGTTAAATATTTGTTTGGTAAAAATCCAAGATTACAACCTTATCTGACAGCTGGTTTCCGGGTAGATTATTTATTATCACGCAACGATAATGACTATTTTGATATGTTATACACCTTCAGTCGGCAGCGTCGTTTTGATTTTGGTCCGGTGTTAGGGGCAGGTGTACAAACAAAAATTGGAAAGCAGCGCATTTTGTTTGAAGCCGAATACAATCCGGGGATTTTTCCTGTGATAACTCCGAGCCTTCTTCCAACTATAGCTTTTAATAAATCTTATGCCTTTACCATAGGTTTTATATTCTAAAACGGGATTTATGGAGAGTTAGGCGAAGAGGCCGTCCGAAAAGGGGCGGCCTTTTTCATTAAGTACTAGCCAATAACAGAGTTTGGTTGTGCTTTATGGGCAAGCATGGCTTGTAAAACAGGGTTGTTAGCCTCCGCAAGGCGCGA
>NZ_JAJPRF010000025.1 GCF_021206925.1 Rhodoflexus caldus
CTTTTTCCGAACGGGTAGCCATGTAGCTGGGGCACATTGTTCCGCCCGAGAGGTGCGACTTGCGGCAATCGCCCGAACCGTTGCATTGTTCGGCGTGGCGCAGGATGCCGCCCGATGCGCCGAAGTCTAAAACCGTATGATAGTCAAGTGTTTGTTGGTTAGGCTGATAGCGCAGAAACTCATTCATTGGCGGGGTATCCACGATTTTGCCCGGGTTGAAAATGCCTTTGGGGTCCCAAGTTTGTTTGACCTCTCGGAACATTTCGTAGCAGCGCTGCCCGACCATTTGGGCGATGAACTCGCCGCGCAAGCGCCCGTCGCCGTGCTCGCCCGAAAGTGAGCCGTTGTATTTTTTGACCAATTGCACCGTATCAGCCAGCAATTCGCGGAACAGGCGTTGCCCTTCGGCGGTTTTGAGGTTCATCAGCGGCAGAGGGTGCAGTTCGCCCGCGCCCGCATGTGCGCTGTATTCCAACTGTATGCCTTTGGAACGCGCCAGAGCGTCCAATTCGGCGATGTAGTCGGGCAGGTCTTCCACTGCCACGGCGCAATCTTCAATCAGATTGACGGGCTTTGCATCGCCCGCGATGTTGTACATAATGCCCAAACCCGCTTTGCGCAAGTTCCACGCTTTTTTCGTGTCTTCGCCGTGCAGCAGCGGAAAGGCATAACCCAAATTATTTGCCTGAAAATCAGCAACTAATCGCGCTGCTTTTGCCTCTATTTCGGCGCGCGATTCGGCGGTAAATTCCACCATCAAAATGGCTTTCGGGCTGCCTTGTACGAAAAAGCGATTTTGTTGCTGTTCGGGGTTGGTTTTGGTCAGTTCCAAAATGTAGTCGTCCACTAATTCGCTGGCTTCGGGGCAGTGCCGCATGGCGATGATATTTGCCCGCAAAGAATCGTTAATAGACTGAAAATGAGCGCACAGCAGCCCCACGTGCGGCAGCGGCACGGGCACAAGGTTCAGTTTTGCTTCGGTAATCAGTGCCAGCGTGCCTTCCGAACCTGCCAGCAGGCGACAAAAGTTGAGCGGCAAACCCTGCGGGTTGAACGGCTGCGCATCCAGCATCGCATCCAAGGCATAGCCCGTGTTGCGGCGCGTTACGCGGGGATTGGGAAACTGTCGGCGGATTTCGTCGCGGTTGACTTCATTGCTCAACAAGTCTCTGATTTTCAGATAAATGCGCTGTTCCAACGGGCTGACTGTGCCGATGCCGTTGCACTTGTCGGCAAATTCCTGTTCGGAAATTGCTTTGAAAACCGCTTCGTTGCCGTCGGCAAGCAGGGCGCGAACTTCCAACAAATGGTCGCGGGTGCTGCCGTAAACTATTGAATGCAAGCCGCAAGAGTTGTTGCCAATCATGCCGCCAATCATGGCGCGGTTGGCGGTAGAAGTTTCAGGACCGAAAAACAGCCCATGCGGTTTGAGAAACAGGTTCAAATCGTCACGGATAACGCCGGGCTGCACGCGCACCCAGTGTTCCACAGTATTGATTTCAAGAATTTTATCAAAATATTTGGAAAAATCTACCACAATGCCGTTGCCGACTACCTGCCCTGCCAGCGAAGTGCCTGCCGTGCGCGGAATGAGCGACATGCCGAAAGTATCGGCAAACCGAATCAGCCGTTTGAGGTCGTCAACGGTTCTGGGCAGAGCTACCGCCTGGGGCATTTCGCGGTAAGCGGAAGCATCGGTAGCGTACAGGATGCGCATGGCGCGGTCGGTGTGCAGTTCGCCCTGTAACTGCTTTTTCAACTGCTCAAAGGTGTTTATCATGGGTGCAGATTTTACTGCAACTTATGATTTTTTGATGTGAAGGGAAAGAATTGGCCATATCACAGCCCTATGTTGTTGTTTTGACTTGGGTACAGAAGCAGACTTTATGAGGGTGCTCTTTTTCGCCTGCCATCGGCGAACACACAACCAAACCGCTGCAATCACCGAGTTATTCGGAGAAACATATTGCCGAATATTATAACAATTACATGGTATACCGCCATTATATAATCAATAAATTATTGATGCTTATTGGAACGTATCAGTTATTTTTGGTAAAACACCTTACGAAAAAGGCAACAAAACCCTAATGGACAAATTAACGGAGGTGAGTCATGACACAAGTAACTCAAAGAACAATCAAAATTATGCTGGTTAGTTACATGGATATAGATAATTTGATCACCAGTAAAATGATAGAAGTAGCCGGTATTACTGCAGATATTCAGATATTTACCGATAGTCGGTTAGGAATGGAATACTTGCGCACTACTGAGTCCGAAAATCCATCTCTTTTGCCCGACTTGATATTTTTAGCCATAGATATACCTCATTATGACGGATTCCAGTTTTTAGATGATTTCGCTGCGCTTAGTGATGCCTATAAGAGCCGCCGTCCGGTTGCTATGCTTAGCACTTCTATAAGTAAGTATGATATTGAAAGATCCATGAGTTACAGTTACGTAAGAAAATATCTAAATCTGCCGTTAGATCCTAATATGGCACGCCAACTGGCAGAAGAACTTTATTCAGAGTGGCATTCGGATACAAGTCCCGAGCAGGGGTAAGCACCCAAGTAACCTACCCTAACCATTTGCAAATCAGCGGGCAGGCAGGTAGCTTTGTGGTGTGCTGCCAAGCATTATCAACCTCACTTTGCTTCATCGTCATTAACGCCTGCATTTTCTTTTTGCATGAAAAAAATCTTTACCGTTCTTTTGTTTTGCACATTTGTGCATGGTTATTCTATTGCCCAAGAAATTTTTAAGCCCGATTCGGTTCGGAAAAAAGTAACGGCTGTCCGCACGGATGCCCACCTGAAAATTGACGGATATTTGGATGAACCCGCATGGCAAACTGCCCTAACTGTAACCAATTTTACGCAAGTAGAACCCTTTCAGGGCGAAAAAGTCAATTTTGACACCGAAGTACGGGTGCTGTACAACAAAGACTACCTCTACGTAGGTGCATTTTGCCGCGACCCGCAGGGCAAAAAAGCCATCCGCGTGCCCGACTTGCGCCGCGATTTTGAGTTTCAGGCTCACGATATTTTCGGTATTGCCATAGACGGCTTCAACGACAAGCGCAATGCCATGGCGTTTGTAACCAACCCCTATGGTTCGCAGCGCGACTTGCTGGGCTTTGACGACCGCCTGTTTGACGTAGATTGGGACGGGCGATGGATTGTGCGCACGCACCGTTTGGACAGCGGCTGGGTGGCAGAATTTGCCATCCCTTGGCAGACCTTGCGCTACCCAAAAATGCCTGAAGGTCAGTATGTTTGGGGGATTAACTTCTTCCGCAACCGCCGCGCTACGAACGAATTGAGCGCATGGTCGCCGCACCCGCGTGCCTTTGGCGTGCTGCGCATGGAATACGCAGGTGAACTGACGGGCATACAACCGCCGCCGCCTTCGCCCAACGTGCAGGTGATTCCCTACGTGCTGCAAACCGTTGACCGCTACCCTTTTGCAGCCAACGGTAGCGAGCGCGTGCAGTCTTCTTCCAAAGTCGGCGGCGAAGTGAAGTGGGCGATTAATTCCAACAGCGTACTTGATTTGACCGTCAATACGGACTTTGCACAGGCAGATGCCGACCGACAAGTGAACAACCTGACGCGCTTTTCAGTATTTTTCCCCGAACGCAGGCAGTTTTTTCTGGAAAATGCCAGCCTTTTCGGGGCGGGACTTGCACCCGAAGACAACTTGGTAGGCGGTGCCATGCGCATACAGCCCTTTTTCAGCCGTCGCATCGGTTTAGATGAAGAAGGCAACCCACTGCCGATTGTGGCAGGGGCGCGATATGTCTATCGTTCGGTGCAGCGCAACTACGGCGGCATCCTCATGCGGCAAGGCGGCGATGCCACTCATGCGCCCGTAACCTATGCAGTCGGGCGTTATTCGCACAACATTGGAAAGCAGAACCGCGCAGGGGGCATCATCACCTACCGCGATGAAGAGGGTATGAATGGTCGCCCGGGTAGTCGCAACATGGTCGCCGCCGCCGATGCTTTTTTCCGTTTCAGCCAATCGTTAAACCTCAATACCATGCTGATTAAAAGCATTGATTCGGACAGCACGGGCAACGGTTTTGCGGGCTTTGCACAGTTCCGTTACAATGCCAATAACTTGGTGGCATGGCTGACACAGTCGGTCGTAACGGCGAATTTCAACCCGAAAACGGGCTTTGTTTCGCGCACAAACGTAGTTGCCACAACGCCGGGCTTCTTTTTCATTGTCCGCAAACCTTGGATTCCGAAATTCATTCGCGGATTGGAGCCGGGCATGTTTTCCGAAGTGTATTTCAATGCGCAAACGGGAGCTTTGCAAGAGGCACGCATCGCATTCAATCCTTTGTGGATAGCCTTGCAAAGCGGCGGATTTTTGGGGGTGTTCATAGACCCGACCTTCCAGCGGTTAGAGGAAACATTCAGCCCCGTGGGGATAGACATTCGCCCGGGCGACTATCGCTACTTGCGAGGCAGCATCATGGCAGGCAGCGACCGCTCTAAAAAAGTATCCTATTTTGCCTCAACGGCTTGGGGCGGCTACTACGACGGCAAACTTTGGACAGTAGAAGGCAACATTCGCGTAGCGCCCGTTCCTCATTTTCAAATGAATTTTCGCTATGAAAACAACCGTTTCCGAGGTGTAGGGATAAATCGGGAAAATGCCGATGTACACTTATGGAGCATGGAAAGCCGCATGGCTGTTAATCCGCGCCTGCAACTGATTGGCTTCTATCAATTCAACTCCTCTGCCAACCGCGATATTTGGAACGTGCGCCTTTCTTGGGAGTTCCGCCCGCTGTCTTTTGTGTATGTGGTGTTTAACCAACGCGGCTTTGATACCATCAACGAACGTCAGAAAAGCCAACACCTGATTGGCAAGGTTACGTACTTGAAGCAGTTTTAGAGGGCGTATTTCGCGTCCAAGCAAAGTAAAATCCTATGAAAAGCGCACTTGTTTTTCTTGTCTTGGGGTGGCTGACGGCTTTGGCAGGTGCGGCGCAGGATGTTTTCAAGCCCGACTCTGTGCGGCGCAGGGTTGCGGCGGTGCACATTGCGCAGGATTTGAAAATAGACGGCTATTTGGACGAACCCGCATGGCAGCAGGCAGCAGCGGCAAAGTCCTTTGTGCAGGTAGAGCCTCTGCAAGGTCAGCCCGCCGGTTTTGATACGGAAGTGCGCGTGTTGTACAACCATTACTACCTCTATTTCGGCATCTTTTGCCGCGATTCGGTGGGAAAAAAAGCCATCCGCGTGCCCGACCTGCGCCGCGACTTTGACGATGAAGAACAAGACGTAGTCGGCGTAGTCATTGACGGCTTCAACGACAAACGCAATGCCATGGCGTTTATGGTGAACCCCTATGGTTCGCAGCGCGATTTGCTGGCTTTTGACGACATGATGTTTGACGAAGATTGGGACGGGCGTTGGAAAGTCCGCACGCACCGTTTGGACAGCGGCTGGACGGCGGAGTTTGCCATCCCTTGGCACACTTTGCGCTACCCCAAAGCCGCCGACGGGGAGTATGTGTGGGGCATCAACTTTGTGCGTAACCGTCGGGCAAGCAACGAACTGACCGCATGGTCGCCTTATCCGCGGGCATTCAGCGTGTTTCGCATGGAGTACGCCGGCGAACTGACGGGCATCCGACCGCCGCCGCCCGTGCCCAACGTACAGGTAACGCCCTATGTGCTGGGCACAAACGACCGCTACAACAACTCAGCGTGGCAGCCTTCGCTCAAAGCAGGCGGAGAGGTTAAGTGGGCAATTAATTCCAACAGCGTCTTAGACCTGACCTTCAACACCGATTTTGCACAGGCAGACGCAGACAGGCAGGTAAACAACCTGAGCCGCTTTTCGGTGTTTTTCCCCGAACGCAGGCAGTTTTTTCTGGAAAATGCAAGCCTTTTCGGGGCGGGTTTGCTGGGCGGAGATGATATTCAGATGCAGATTCAGCCCTTTTTCAGCCGTCGCATCGGGCTGGATGCGGAAGGTAACCCCTTGCCCATTGTAGCGGGGGCGCGCTATGTGCACCGTTCGCTGACGCACAACTACGGCGCAATGCTCATGCGGCAGGGCGGCGATGCGGCACATGCACCCGTAACCTATGCCGTCGGTCGTTATTCGCGCAACATCGGTGAGCAAAACCGAATCGGCGGCATTGTTACTTATCGGGATGAGGAAGCCCGCTACGGACAGCCCGCCAACCGCAACGCCGTAGCAGCAGCGGATGCCTTTGTACGCCTTAGCCCGTCGCTGAGCCTCAACGCAATGGTGGCGCAAAGCATGGACACCGACCCAACGGCGCGGGGCACGGCAGCCTTCGCCCAATTGGATTACAACACCAATCACGGCGGGGCTTTTATTGTGCCTGCCTTGGTTACGGCGGGTTTTGATGCCAAAACAGGCTTTGTTTCGCGGCACAACGTTATGGCGATTAATTCGGGGGCTTTTTTGAACATCCGCAAAGAGCGGTTTCCCGAATGGCTGCGCGCCTTAGAGCCGGGCATATTTCCCGAAATTTACTTTGATGCACAAACGCGCTGTTTGCAGGAGTTCCGCGTATCGGTCAATCCCGTTTGGGTAACGCTGCAAAGCGGTGGCTTCTTGGGAGTCTTTTTTGACCCGACTTTCCAGCGGTTAGACGATACTTTCAGCCCCGTAGGCATTGACATTCAGCCCGGCAGCTACCGCTACCTGCGCAGCAACGCGATGGCAGGCAGCGACCCGTCTAAAAAAGTGTCTTACTTCGTGTTTACCTCTTGGGGCGGCTACTACGACGGCAGGCTTTGGAGCAAGTCGGGCAGCGTGCGCCTTTCGCCCGTGCCGCATTTTCAGATGAATTTCAGCTACGAAAACAACCGATTCCGCAGCGTGGGCGTGCGTCGGGAAAACGCCGACGTGCACTTGTGGAGCATAGAAAGCCGCGTAGCAGTCAATCCGCGCCTGCAACTGATTGGCTTCTATCAATTCAATTCATCCGCCAATCGTGAGGTGTGGAACGTTCGCCTGTCGTGGGAATTTCGCCCGCTGTCTTTTGTGTACTTGGTGTTCAATCGGCGCGGCTTTGACCACCTCAACGAACGGCAAAACAGCAGCCACCTGATTGGCAAGGTTACGTACCTGAAGCAGTTTTAATGCGGATTGTTTGATAATCGTTTGACAGTCAGCGCTTTTTGCAGCAAAAAATCAAATGAAAGATTGGTGCAAAAATGCGCATTGTTGAATTGTATTTTTCTGATGTTTGTGTATTTGCAGGGACAACGCATGCGTTGTCCGTACAGGTGCAACACAAAACAGGATTTAACTTTTTCCAATATTCTGCCGCGCAGCGCTCGTTTTCCGATTGAAATCCCCAATCCGCATTCCCCAATCCGCCTTCCCTACTGAATTTTTCCAAGATTCTATCGTGAATTCGCGTTGCCCTTACCGTTTCCCGACCAAATCTTTGGCAAAAAATATGACGCCTGAAAGGACAAACGCCCAAAAAAGCCCTGCAATGAGCATGGTAAACAGGATTTTGCTGCGTCTTTCGCCGAAGCTGACGGCAATCAGTGTGCCGCCGATGGGGGTAAACAACAGCGGGGTGAGCATGGCAACGCCCCACATGCCGTATTTGCGCCAAATGCGCACCACCTGTCGGCTGCGTTTGGTAAACAATCGGCGATTGGGTGCAAAACGCTGAATGAAACGGGCACGCATGGGGGCACCTAAGCTGCTGATAATCAATACAGAAGTCATCATGCCGCCTGCCGTTAGCAACGACGTTTCCACATAGCCGATGCCCAGCGGCAGCGCTGTTACGGGGCCGAAAATGAACTTGAACATGCTCAAACCGAAAACGGTGAGGTATTTCAACAGTTTTGCCCACATGGTCAAGCGGAAATTTTAGCACCGAATGCCAAGTCGCCCGCATCGCCCAGCCCGGGAACGATGTAGAATTTCTGGTTGAGTTCTTCGTCTAATGCACCCGTCCAAAGGAAACTTTCGGGCAGGTGTTGCCGCACGTGGTTTACGCCTTCACGGCTGGCAATTGCCGATACGATGTGGATTTTATCGGGTTTGCCGTATTGCATCAGTGCTTCAACGGTCAGCAAAACGGATTTGCCCGTTGCCAGCATCGGGTCAATCAGGATGAGTTCCCTGCCGCTCAAATCAGGGGCGGCAATGTAGCGCATCTCTATTTCAAAGGTAAAATCGGCGGCGTGTTGCCCCCGAAACGCACCGATAAAAGCACTTGGCGCAGCATCAAACATATTGAGAAAGCCCTGATAGAAGGGAAGCCCCGCACGCAAAATCGGTACAAGAACGGGCTGTGCGGTCAGTTCTTGCATGTGCGCAAAGCCCAGCGGCGTTTCTACCACCCGCGGGCGGTATTGCATCGTTTTTGAGATTTCGTAAGCCATCAGTTCGCCCAAGCGCTCTAAGTTGCGGCGGAAACGCATACTGTCGCGCTGAATGTTGATGTCGCGCAGTTCGGCAATGAAATGATGCGCAATATTGCTTTGTTCGGTCAGGATGAACATGGGTGCGGTGCGTTAAATCTCAAACATAAATCCTTCCGCCTCTAATTGGCGGTATTTTGCCTTGTCAAATTTGTACAACTTGGCAGCGCGGTGCGATACGCCCTTTTGGCGTTCGGGCAGTTCTATGAGCAAGCCCATGCCCAGAATTTTTTTGCGGAAGTTCCGCTTGTCCAATTCCTTGTTCAAAATCAGTTCATAAACGCGCTGCAATTGGCTCAAAGCGAACTTTTCGGGCAAGAGTTCAAAGCCGATGGGCTGATAGCGCACCTTGCCTTTGAGTCGTTTGAGGGCAGTTTCAAAAATCAGGGCGTGGTCAAATGCCAGTGGCGGCAGTTGATTGACCTCGTGCCACTCGGCGCGGCGGGCATCAGAGCCGGGCTTGACGTTGTACTCCGAAAGGTTCACCAAGGCGTAGTAGGCAACGCTTACTACACGCCCGCGGGGGTCGCGGTTTACATCGCCGAAGGTGTAGAGTTGCTCCATGAACATACCTTTGATGCCCGTTTCTTCTTCCAGTTCGCGGCGGGCAGCATCGTCTATGGTTTCGTCCATATCCACAAAGCCGCCGGGCAGCGCCCACATGCCCTTAAAAGGCTCATCGGCGCGTTCTATGAGCAAAACTTTCAGGCTGTTTTCCCCCAAGCCGAAAATGATACAATCAACGGTAAGCGCAGGGCGCGGGTATTCGTAGGTGTACATGAGGGCAAGTTAGCAGTTTTTTGCCTCATATGCTTCAAGATTGGGCGATTGCAGAAAATCGGCAAATCGTTGGGCGATGAAATCGTAAGCAGGTGAGCAGTTTGAATAGTTCTTTTTTGAACCGCTGTTAGGGTCTAAAGACCGCTTACAGGGGTGTCAGGAATCCCTGCCAGCGGCTGAAAGCCCTGTCAGCGGATTTAGATAAAGGCGTTTTAACTGCCCACCTCCTTATAAAAAACCTGCCGACGGTCGCGAAGACCCCTTCAGAGGATTTAATGGAATATGAGACAGTTGCTTTTAGGCTTTGCGCACGGTGCGTTGTTCAATGCGTTTTTCGTAGTGCTGCCCTTGGAAAATGCGCTTGACGTAGATACCCGGCGTATGGATTTGGTTGGGGTCTAAGGTGCCTGCGGGGACAAGCTCCTCCACTTCGGCTACGGTGATAGTGGCAGCGGTTGCCATCATGGGGTTGAAGTTGCGCGCCGTTCCGCGATAAATCAGATTGCCCGCCGTGTCGCCTTTCCATGCTTTGACAAAGGCAAAATCGGCGCGCAGCCATTCTTCCAACAGATAGAGTTTGCCGTTAAACTCGCGGATTTCTTTGCCGCGGGCTACTTCCGTGCCTACCCCTGCGGGCGTATAGAAAGCGGGAATGCCTGCGCCGCCCGCACGGATGCGCTCGGCAAGCGTACCTTGCGGAATGAGCTCTACTTCCAATTCGCCTGCAAGCAGTTGGCGTTCAAACTCTGCATTTTCGCCTACGTAAGAAGAAATCATTTTTTTTATCTGACGGGTTTTGAGCAGCAAGCCCAGCCCGAAATCGTCTACGCCTGCGTTGTTGGAAATGCAGGTGAAGCCTTTTTTGCCGCTTTTCAGGATAGCCTGAATGCTGTTTTCGGGGATGCCGCACAGACCAAAACCGCCCAGCATAAGGGTCATATTGTCTTGCAAACCTTCAATGGCAGCTTCGGCGTTGGCTACTACTTTATTCATAAGCAATGTATTCGGATAGGTTAAGGGAACAGGCAGCAAAATAAAAATGCCTTTCGGGGGTGAAAATTATTCAAAAACCTTGATACTTTCGCCTCCCTGACCAACTTACCTACATGCTTAACTACTACCAAACGGTCAATATCAGCACGGCTGCCGGCTATATTGCCGATACTTCCATTTTTGTTATCTACACCGGCGGCACTATCGGCATGGACTACGACAAGGAAGGCAAACATCTCAAACCGTTTGATTTTCAGCAAATTATAGACAAAGTTCCCGAACTGCGCCGCTTTGAGTTTGAACTGACCCTGCTTAGTTTTGACAAACCGATTGACTCTTCGGACATTAAAGTGCACCAATGGCTCAACATTGCCCGCGTCGTGTACGACTTTTACAACGATTACGACGCCTTTGTCATTTTGCACGGTACCGATACGATGGCATACACCGCCTCGGCACTGAGCTTTTTGTTTGACAATTTGGCAAAGCCCGTTATTCTGACAGGGGCACAGTTGCCCATAGGCGTGCCGCGCACCGATGCGCGCGAAAACTTCATTACAGCCCTTGAAATTGCGGCGACCAAACGAAAAAACGGGCTGCCGATGGTGCCCGAAGTGTGTATTTTTTTCGATACGCTATTGTTGCGGGGCAATCGGGCGCGCAAGGTGCAAAGCAACAATTTCACGGCTTTTGCTTCGGAAAATCTGCCGCCACTGGCTGTTACGGGCATTGAAATCAGCTACAACGAATCGTTGATTTTGCCGCATCCCGAAGAACGATTTGATATTTTTTCAAAAATGGATGAAAACGTCGGGTTGCTGAAAATTTTTCCGGGTATTTCGCAAAAATATTTAGAGCATTTTCTATCAACACCCGATTTGCGCGGCATCGTGATGGAAACTTACGGCTCGGGCAATACCCCGACCGACGATTGGTTCATCGGTGCGCTCAAAGAAGCCGTAGACAGCGGGATACATATTTTGAACGTTTCGCAATGCAACGGCGGGGCGGTTGTGCCGGGCATGTACGAATCGGGGCGGCGGTTGCAGGAAATCGGCGTTATCAGCGGCGGCGATATTACGCCCGAAGCGGCTATTACCAAAATGATGTTTCTGCTGGGCAATGAACCCGACCCGCAACTCATCCGCGAACAGTTGGGCATCTCGCTGCGCGGCGAAATGAGTTTGCGTTAGCGTGCGTGCATTTGCAATGTGTTTTCAATTCGCTCAACCGATTGGGTATTATTGACAACACTTGGGTTGAGCAGGCACGTCTTTGGTGGTGCGCACAAGACCTTCTTTTGCCAAAAAAAGATACAATTCTTGCCCGCTTACCAAAGATGTGTCGTATTTAATGGTAAGTTGCTTGGTTTGTTGCTGAAAACTAATCCAATATACGCCACGCTCTTTTTTGAGGCTGTCTTCAATCATGCGAATACATTTTTCGCAGTCAGTTACAAGTTTAATATTGCGTTCTTCCAACTTAACGCAAGCGCTCAGTACAGCCACACACAGCCACAGGCCAACCCTACATTTGCAGGGCTTTGCAGTATAAGAAATGCAGCCTTTTACAGCGCCCAAAAAATTTAACATATGGTTCCCCGACATCTTTATTTAGGACAAATATTGGTTTTTTCGCTGGAAGTTAAGCCCAAAGCTATAAATTTGCTTCTGTACAAGCCGTATTACTTATGAAATTTGGTGTAGTTGTATTCCCCGGTTCCAATTGCGATGATGATATGATTTTTGCACTGCGGGATGTTTTAGGGCAGCCTGCGGTCAAATTGTGGCATAAGTCGCACGATTTGGAAGGCTGCGATTTCATCGTATTGCCGGGCGGATTTTCTTATGGCGATTATCTGCGTTCCGGAGCCATTGCACGCTTTTCGCCTATTATGAACGAGGTGATTGCACATGCACAAAAGGGCGGCTATGTAATGGGTATTTGCAACGGTTTTCAGATACTGACCGAATCCGGATTATTGCCGGGCGCATTGTTGCGCAACACCAACAGGCAATACATCTGCAAAAACGTATATCTGAAGCCCGTAACAGCCGATTCATTGCTAACGCGCGGGCTGGATATGCACAAGGCTTACCAAATTCCGATAGCACACGGCGAGGGGCGCTACTATGCTCCGCAGCATCTGCTGGACGAAATCAAGGCCAACGACCAAATTCTGTTCAAATATTGCGATGAGTCGGGTGCCGTTACGGAAGAAGCCAACCCCAACGGAGCAGTTGAAAACATCGCAGGCATTTGTAATGCACAGCGCAACGTATTCGGGATGATGCCGCACCCCGAGCGCGCCTGCCATCCGATGCTTGGTAATACAGACGGCTACGAGTTGCTGGCATCTATTATTGAAAAAGTATTGATATGAAATTAAATCAGCCCGATGAGTTTCAACAACTCATCCGAGGCGGCGAGTCTATAACGTTGGAATTTAAACAAACCGTTTCCCATCCTGAAAAAATAGCAAAAACACTTGTTGCATTTGCTAACACAGAGGGTGGAAAACTGGTGATAGGTGTGAGCGATAAAAAAGAAATTATAGGCATAGACCCGGAAGAAGAAAAATTTGCTTTGCAAATCGCAGCTTCCGAGTATTGCCGACCTGCCATCCAGCTAACTTACAGCGAAGCAGAGATAGACAATAAAACGGTTTTGATTGCAGAGGTGGCACAAGGTCATACCGCACATTTTTACGTAAAAGGGCACAATGAACCGCAGCAATTTTATGTGCGCCAAAACAATCAAAACAAGCTGATTACAAAAGAATGAAGGGTTATATACGTATTTTTTAGGGGCGGGTTACTTAAAATTTTAGGGCAAAATTTGGACAAAGGTTTTTTTCTTGATTTATTTGCCTCAATTGACGGGTGTGCGCCACCCGAACAGTCAAAATAAAGGAGAGATGGCCGAGTGGTTTAAGGCGCTCGCCTGGAAAGCGGGTATACCCCAAAAGGGTATCGGGGGTTCGAATCCCCCTCTCTCCGCAATCCAAAACCAAAAGTTGGTAAGGATTAGGCAACATCAATTCAATTTATTAACATTCAAAAATTCAAGACCGAAAAATTGTTTGCTTTTATGAAAAACCTGTTCAAACACTTATTTATTACGCTTGCCGTAGTATTTTCATGTACTTTTGGTGCCGTTGCACAAACTGAGGGTGATTCTACTCAGGTAACCGATTCAGCAGCTACTACTGCCACAGTTGAAGAAACACCCGCTGTTACCGAAGAAGCGGCTCCGGCAGAAGAGCAGTCTTTTCACCAAGTTCTCAAACAAAAATTCATTGAAGGTGACCCTGCATGGATGACGCCGGTATTGATTTGTTTGATTATCGGTCTGGCTATCAGCATCGAGCGCGTAATTACGCTGAATCTGGCGACTACAAACACTGACAAACTGCTGGCCGATGTTGAAAAAGCACTGCAAACCGGTGGTGTTGAAGCAGCCCGCAAAGTTACTGCCGCAACCAAAGGCCCTGTTGCTTCTATCTTTACACAAGGTTTGTTGCGTGCCGGTGAAGGCGTAGAAATGGTTGAAAAATCAGTAGTTGCTTATGGTTCAGTAGAAATGAGCCGTTTGGAAAGAGGTTTGGTTTGGATTTCTCTTTTCATTGCTCTTGCGCCAATGTTGGGCTTCTTGGGTACGGTAGTTGGTATGATTGGTGCGTTCGACGCTATCGAGGCAGCAGGTGATATTTCTCCTTCACTGGTTGCGGGTGGTATCAAAGTGGCGCTTTTGACTACGGTAGCAGGTCTGATTGTAGCGATTATTCTTCAAGTATTATATAACTACTGTGTATCTAAAATTGACGCTATTGTAGGTCAAATGGAAGATGCTTCGATTGCTCTTGTTGATACCTTAGTAAAGTATCAGAAGTAATCGGATAAACTCCCCTGCAAAATCATTTTCTCAACACAAAACCACAGATACACTGTTATGGAAGATTACGGATGGGTAGGCGGAGCATTATACATCATGTATATCCTGCTCTTCGTCGCTATTGCGTCAGCTGTTATTTTACCTATCATCAAGTCATTGAGCGAGCCAAAAACTTTAATTCGTTCAGGCATTGGTGTGGGAATTATTTTGGTGCTGTTCGTTGTTTGCTATTTGATAGCCGATGGTACGGTGCTGAAAAACAAAGCCTATGAGGGCATCTCCGAAAATACGTCAAAAATGATTGGCGCAAGTTTGTTAATGCTCTACGTAATGTTTTTCGGTGCAATTATCGCGGTAGTTTATTCAGAAGTGAGTAAGTTTTTCAAATAGGGATGTGCTTATGAAGAAGAAATCAAGGTCAGCACCGGAAATCAATGCAAGTTCTATGGCAGATATTGCCTTCTTGCTGCTAATCTTTTTCCTGGTAACAACTACCATTGCGTCCGATAAGGGCTTGTCTATTTTGCTGCCGCCTAAAAACGACCAGCAGTTAGACGTTAAAATGAAAGAAAGAAACATTTTTAAGGTCTTTATCAACTCCAACAACCAGTTGCTGGTAGAAGAGCAACTGATGTCGGTTAATCAGGTAAAAGAGGCTGCCAAGAAGTTTATCAGCAACAACGGGCGAGACCCCAAGTCATCTGAAAGTCCTCAGGCAGCGGTTATTTCTCTGAAAACCGACCGTGGAACAAAGTATGAGATGTACATTGCTGTAATGGATGAGTTGAAAAAGGCTTACAACGAATTGCGTGCTGCTTACATGGGCGTTACTCTGGCCGAGTATCTCGAGATTGAGAACGACTCCAAAAAGCAAAATGCCAAGTTTGAGGAAGCCAAAAAAGCGATTCCTTACCAGCTCTCTGAGGCAGAACCTACCAATGCAGGAGGAAATTAATTTGAAGGCCATTGTTTAACCGAAATAACTATTTGTTATGTCTAAATTCAGCAAGAAAAAGAAAGGTACGCCGGCCATTTCAACTTCTTCTCTTCCCGATATTATTTTCATGCTGCTTTTTTTCTTCATGGTAACTACCGTATTGAGAGAAACAGAATTGAAAGTGCAGAACAGGTTGCCAAAGGCTTCTCAGTTGCAAAAATTGGAGAAGAAATCATTGGTAAGCTACATCTATATTGGCAAGCCGAAGGATACAGAAAAGTATGGCGTTGAGCCTCGTATTCAGGTTAATGACGCATTGGTTACTCCTAAGGAAATACCCAACTTCGTTTATGCAGAGAAGGACAAACTCGATGAGGTAGAGCGTGACAAAATCACCATGTCTCTGAAAGTGGATATTGATGCAAAAATGGGTATCATTTCCGATGTGAAGCAACAACTGCGCGAGGCAGATGCTCGTAAGGTTAACTACTCAAGTGTAAAAGCAGTTGAAAAAGAATAAACTTGCCTGAACAGCAAAAGACTCTTAGGAACATTCCTAAGAGTCTTTTTTATACAAAAGCGCAAGTGATTTGCAAGAAATGATTTTTGTAAATTATTGGAAAGCAATTATTTAAACCTGACATGTCTCGAGGACCTGTCAGGTTTGTGTATATTATACAACAGCGCAAGTGGTTTGTGAAAAAAAATATAAGTTTTTGAAAAACAGCTATTTAAGCCTTTTGGGTCTACAAGGTCTGTCAGGTTGGCGTATACCTGTAAGTTCATGATAATTGTCATTATTGCGGTACTGTATGCCGTATTGATAAGCTGCCTCTACAACGGGTGGCAGAAAACGCCAACTGTCGGCAGCGGAACTGCAACCCCATCCTCCGAAGGTGTAAGCGTCATTGTTGCCATGCGCAACGAACAGGGCAATATAGGCAGGTTGCTTGGCTGCCTGATGCGCCAGCAGATAAGTTGCCCGATGGAGGTAATAGTGGTGGATGACAGTTCTACGGACAAGTCCGTTGCAGAGGCGGAAACCTTTAAAGCCATATTTCCTTGTCCGTTACACATTGTACAGGCGAGAGGGCAGGGAAAAAAAGCGGCCATCAGTACCGGTGTTAGTATTGCACATTTTCCGTTGATTTTGACTACGGATGCCGACTGCCTGCTTGGGGAAAATTGGGTGCAGACAATGTGTGCAGCGCTGCAAATGCCCGGTACAAAGTTGGTTACGGGTTTGGTTAGTATTGCTCCTGCCAATACATGGCTTGCGCGCTTTCAGGCAATTGAGGTGGCGGCCTTGATGGGCAGTACGGCAGCATTTATTCAATGGAAAATACCCAATATGGGCAACGGTGCAAATTTTGGCTATCGGCGGGAAGTATTTGAACAAACGGGAGGCTTTGAGTCATCGCAAGCCATTGCTTCGGGAGATGACGAGTTTATGATACAACAAGTACACGGCCATTTTCCGGGCAGTGTGCGCTTTGTCAAATCTGATGATGCAATAGTTACGACCGCTCCACAGCCCAATTGGCAGGCATTGTTTATGCAGCGCAGACGCTGGGCTGCCAAATGGCGAAAGGGAAGGCCTTTCAGGGTTTGGGGAGTGGCATTACTTGTGGGATTGCTCCATGTGTTCTGGGTGATGCTGTTGCCCGCAGCTATTGCATGGCCTCATTTGTTACCCAAGATAATAACGGCAGTTAGCTTAAAATTAGCGGTTGAATATGTATTTTTGAATGCCATATTGCGATTTGTTCGTCAAAAGGCGCTTGTACCCTATATTTTCCCTCTGCAACTGGTGTACAGTTTTTATTTGGTTTGGGTAGGGCTGCGGGCAACGCAAGGCGGCTATGAGTGGAAAGAGAGAGTATTTATCCGTTAATCAGACAAAGCCTTTGAAAGAAGAAGAATTGCAAAATACGCCATCGTATTATGTCCGGCAAAAACTAAAGGGCGATGTATTGGCCATGGCAAGCCTTTCATTTATCATATTTGCAGCTTTATTAGGCATATTTGCTTACTTCATCATGCCCGACCATACGCCCAATGCCAATGAAAGCATGTCGGAAATACGCAAACAATACCCGCTTTTTCGGGCTAAAATCGTCAAAATCGCGGTTAATAACGAACCTAAGGAAACCACTTTTTGGCAGCGCCTGATGGAAGGTGCAGAACTGCAACACAAAGCATATGCGGTCAGCGATTTTCGGTTGGCAAACGATTCTGTGTTTATCCGTTTGTATGTGGCCAGCATAGAAAATATCCGCAATCGCTCGTTGGGTATTACGGACAATACGGCCAATAATGAACCTGCCTTTTACAAGCCCGTTTATGACCATGTGTTTTCTTTGGTAGATGCTACCCGCGCGGTTTATCCGCTTCCCTCCGACAAATTGGGGGCTGTTTATCCGGGCAATTTTTATGTAGTCAATGACACGGTTACTTATCTGGACATTAACGAAAAAATACAAAAGGAGAGCATCAGCCGCCTGCGCAGTGAATTTTTGCAAAAAAATGTGGAAGAGCGCACCTTCTATTTAGGTACAGACCGGCAGGGGAGGGATATGCTCAGCAAAGTGATATTGGGTACTCGCATTTCGTTGCTAATAGGTATTGCCTCCGTAATGATTTCTTTGTTCTTGGGCGTGGTTTTGGGGGCTTTGGCAGGCTATTTCGGTGGTATAACAGACCATTTGATTATGTGGTTGATGACGGTTGTCTGGTCTATACCGAGCATCATGCTGGTTATTGCTATTCGGATTGCGCTGGGCAGCAAGGGGCTTTGGGTGGTTTTTGTTGCCGTCGGCCTTACTACTTGGGTAGAAATTGCAAGAGTTGTGCGCGGCGAAATTTTAGCCATTAAAGAAAAACTTTACATTGAGGCGGCGCGTGCGTTTGGTTACTCGCACTGGCGTATTATTTATCATCACATCCTACCCAATATTTTTGGCTCTATTATCGTGTTGGCCTCTTCCAATTTTGCCACAGCCATTATTTTAGAGGCCGGTATGAGTTTCCTCGGTATTGGCGTACAGATTCCAGCGCCATCGTGGGGCAATATGATTTACGAGGCTTATGCCACAATTAATTCTTTGCACTGTGAGCATCTGATTATCATACCCTGTATTGGTATGGGATTGCTTGTGCTTGCATTCAACTTTTTGGGTAATGGGCTTCGCGATGCTTATGACCCTAAGGTATTGGTTTCAAAAAACAAATAGGCACCATGGAGAACGCATCGGCTGAACTCAGGCTGCAAATGAAAGAGATGCAACTCAATGCACTTTTTGAGACCATTCAGGCAATCAACGAGAATGCGTCGGAAGAGCAGTTGTTCCGTATCTATAAACTTACGTTGCAGGCAAGTCATTACATTAAGAAACTTGCCTTATACGTGCATGACGAGGGCAAATGGGAATGTAAGGCACAGTATGGCACCATGGCAGACTTTACGCAGCAGCACTTGCCCGATGCCATCCGCAACATTCGCGATGCAGGCAATCTGCACGCAGAAGATGCGCTTTTTGCAACGTTTAACTATGTATTGCCGGTGCGCCACAAAGACGTAGTATTGGCCTATGTGCTGATAGATACGACAAAAGATATTCAAGATTTGAATTTTTTAGCCACCCTGAGCAATATTATCATCGTAGCTATTGAAAATAAAAAACTGGCACGCAGGCAGGCTCAACAGGAGACATTTCAACGGCAACTGAACATAGCCAAAGACGTACAGAGTTTATTGTTTCCCAAAAAGTTGCCCTACAACGAACGCTTGCAGATTGTGGCGAGTTATCAGCCGCACCACAGCGTAGGCGGCGATTATTACGACTATATCCCGATGGGAGACGATAAGTTTATGGTCTGTATTGCCGATGTTTCGGGAAAAGGTGTGCCTGCGGCTATTCTGATGTCTAATTTTCAGGCGGCGCTTCGCATTCTGGTGCGGGAGGGAAAACCACTGGCCTATGTGATTGATACGCTCAACCGTTTGATTCTGGAAAACTCGCAGGGCGAAAATTACATCACGGCCTTTTTTATGGAGTATGATTTTCGCAAACAGACCCTCACGTATGTTAATGCGGGGCATAACCCGCCCTTTCTTTTCTTGGAAAACGGCCACGTTGAGCATCTGGAAGAAGGCACGACCATTCTGGGCGGCTTCAAAAAGCTGCCATTTTTGAATATTACTACCCGAAGCGGTTTGACAAACTTCCTGCTTTTCTGCTTTACGGATGGTTTTATTGAAACCTATAACGACCAAGGCGAACCTTTTGGCGTAGAGCAGTTAGCCGATTTTGTTAAGGCGAATAAGCATTTAGACCGCAAACAACTGCACAATGAACTGCTGAAACTCCTGAATCAGTTCAGGGGTGAGCAGGCTTACGTGGATGACATTACTTTGCTCTCTTGCTCAGTTGCTGCCGGGGCATCAGCAGGCCATTGAAATGCGCTTTTTTTGGCATTTTCCGACCGTTGCTATCCGAAATATACACAAACCTGACAGGTTTCTGAAACCTGTCAGGTTTAAATATTTGTTTTTCAACAATTTACACAAACGATTTTTCGCAAACCTCTTGCGCTTTTGTATAACCATTCGCTTATTTTTTGGCAGGTGCATCGGGGAGAGCGACGAACTGCTCTTTGCCGTCTTTGGTAACTTTGAACCCTCCTGTGCGCGGAACGTATTCCAGCGAATCGTATTCGCAAGGGATAATCGGGCGGCCTTGCGTATCAATAACGCCTGTTTTTCCGTTGCGTTCTATCTTGACCAACGACAGTACGTAATCGCTGTGGCGGCGCTTGCTTTCGGGCTGTACCAGAAACTCCATTTGGTCGGCTTGCAGGGCAAATACTTCTTTTTTATCCGCATTGATAATGCCCCATTTGCCGTTTTTGCGAACAGGCGCCCCCCCTTGCCGAAAACCTAAGGTAGCCTCATACTGACAACTGATTTTATTCTTTCCTTCTTCGTTGATAAAGCCCCATTTGTCGCCTTTGCGAACGGCTGCCCAACCACTGCCAAAGGCAAGCAGTTCGTCCCATTCCGGCTCGCTCTGAAATTTGGAGGAAATATTCAAAAATGAATACTTGTCATTGATTTTCAGGCGAAGCAACAGCTCTTTTTCCGTTTTTCCTTTGACTTCCTTTTCCAGATGTTGCAGAAATTCAATGCGTTCAAACTCGGTTTTCAGTACCTGACCGTTGCGCAGCTCCATCATGCCGTATTTATTTTGGCGGCGCACCAGCACAATTTCAGGATTGGTGGCTTTGCCTTGCTCATCGGCAAGCATTAGCACATCGTCGTAGCTGGGGCGAATCAGCACCTCGCCTTTGCCGTTAATCAACCCGAATTTGCCTAACTGTTTTACTTTGGCAACCATAGAGGCCGGATGCGTACCGGAACAACTGGCAGGCAAAAGACTGATGTCCTGATAGTCAAGTACGGTAATAGGTTTGCCGTTGTAGTGAATCAAACCGACGGCACCGCCTTTTTGTACTTTCAAAATACCCTCCCAGCGTGTGCAAGAGGAATCTTTGTTGTTGAAAAAACTGACGCGGTCGTAAGCCGGTGCAAGTATTATTTTGCCTGTATCGTTGGCAATTCCTTCCAAATTGTTTTGCCTGATGATAATCAAGTTTCTGCCTGTGGCGCTGATAAATGCCGAATCGAGTTG
Source organism: Rhodoflexus caldus (assembly GCF_021206925.1). Lineage (NCBI taxonomy): Bacteria > Pseudomonadati > Bacteroidota > Cytophagia > Cytophagales > Thermoflexibacteraceae > Rhodoflexus > Rhodoflexus caldus. The sequence continues at coordinate 20,747 of NZ_JAJPRF010000025.1, forward strand.
CTCAAAAGCAGGCGCAGCCTGTATGATAGGCGCAGATGCAGCAGCCAGCGCAGCACTGTCCACAGGTTTTTTGGATTCGGGAAATACGGGTGCATTGCGCCGCATAGGGTTATTGGTGGCAGGTTGCCGATTAACGCCCGAAGGCAGCGTTCCCGCATCTTTGGGCATTTTCTTTTGAGCCATTACCGGAGAAAAAACGCCTGACAGGCAGAGGATTATCAAAAAAACAAATAAGCGCATGGCAGCTGTAACAATTGGTTCAATCATAAAACGGCAAACCTGCTGCCAATATTTTACAAGCCGCTGATGCTCAGTCCCCCGTCGGCAATGATATTTTGTCCGGTGATGTAAGATGATTTGTCCATCGCCAAAAACGCTATGGCTGCCGCCATTTCTTCGGGCTGCGCAATGCGCCCCATCGGCGTGCGGCTCAGGATATGTGCCATTCGCTCTTTATTTTGCAACACGGGTGCCGCCAGTGGCGTAGCCGTGTACCATGGCGAAACCACATTGGCGCGGATGCCTTCTTTTGCCCATTCTACGGCAAGGCTGCGCGTTTGCTGAATGAGTGCTGCTTTGGACATTGCATAGGGCGAACCTGTGCCTATGTCCAGATTGCTCCCTGCCACAGATGCTACATTGACGATGGAAGCCCTGCCCGATTGCTTCAGCAGCGGATACAACAAACGCGCCCATTCATAAGGCGCTAACATATTGACCGACAGTATCTTTTCATATTCTTCGCGGCTGTATTCAGGTGTTTTTTTGCGGATGTTGATGCCTGCGTTATTAACCAGCACATCTAACTTTTGCCAATTCTCGGCAATCCAGTCATGCACTTTTTGGCGGTCGGCTTCGCTGCTGACATCGGCAACCATGCCTTTCACCAGTGCCTGTGGATAGCGGGCTTTCCATTCGGCTTCCATTGCCGCCACTTGGTCCGTATGGCGGGCAGTAAAGAGCACATCTGCGCCTAATTGCAAAAATTCTTCCGCAACAGCTTTACCGATGCCCTTCGTTCCGCCTGTAATCAGTGCTTTTTTGTGTTGGAGTGTCCAGTTTGACATAGACGGGTGAATTGATGAATGAGTGAATGAGGAAAAGTAAACAAATATAGAAGGTTGTACAAACCGCTTGGCCGAACATTTCCTGCCGTGCAGATGTTTATTACAAAAGCAGCGTAATTTTGCACTCCTTTTTTACAAAATACATAAAATGAGCACCAAAGGCAGAGTATTGGTAGCCATGAGCGGCGGTATAGATAGTTCGCTGGCAGCGGTTTTGTTGCATGAGCAAGGCTATGAAGTGGTTGGTATGACCATGAAAACATGGGATTATGCGTCTTCGGGCGGCAGCAAAAAAGAAACCGGCTGTTGCAGCCTCGACTCTATCAACGATGCCCGCCACGTAGCTGTGAATTTAGGCTTCCCGCACTACATTGTAGATATTCGCGAAGAGTTTGGCGATTATGTGATAGACCATTTTACCAACGAATACTTGGAGGGGCGCACACCTAACCCTTGTGTGCTTTGCAATACACACATCAAATGGGATTCGCTGTTGCGTCGTGCCGATAAATTGGGCTGTGATTTCATTGCCACGGGGCATTATGCCAACGTGCGTGAGGAAAACGGCCGCTATATTGTTTCCAAAGGCATAGACCACGCCAAAGACCAGAGCTACGCACTTTGGGGCGTATCGCAAAAAAGCCTGAGCCGCACGATTTTCCCGCTGGGCAAGTTGCACAAATCGGAAATTTATGAAATGGCTACTGAGCGCGGTTTCATGGATTTGGTAAATAAGTCGGAAAGCTATGAAATATGCTTCATTCCGGACAATGACTACCGCGGCTTTTTGCGCAGACGCGTGCCGAATTTAGAGCAAAAAGTTGCCGGCGGTGATTTTATCATGGAAGACGGCACTGTGGTAGGCAAACATCAGGGCTACCCGTTCTATACCATCGGGCAGCGCAAAGGGTTGGGCATTACACTCGGCTATCCGGTGTTTGTTACCGAAATCAGGAAAGAAACCAACCAAGTAGTGCTGGGAACAGACAAGGAACTTGCCCGCGACGGCATGTGGGTCGGCCAGTTGAATATGATGAAATACGAAACCCTCACACAGCCACTGGAAACCGTTACGCGCATCCGCTATAACGACAAACAAGGCACTCCTGCACAGATTATACAGGAAGGGAACCGCATGCAAGTGCTGTTTCATCAGCCGGTGTATGCCATCGCCCCCGGCCAAGCTGCCGTATTCTACGAAGGCGATGATGTGGTAGGCGGCGGCTGGATTCAGTCAAGTTTCAGGCAATAAGAATACAACTTTCTTTGTGGCTGCTGTTCGCTGTGTTCCTTATAGCTTGCCTGATATGGGCGGATAAATATTTGTGCAATTTTAAGCAGGTGAGCAGATTAACGCGTTCTTTTTTACCGCAGAGTGCACAAAGGTTTAACCGCAGTGTACACAAAGAAAAAATTCATCATAAAAACACTCAGCGGCTCTTCGCGTAATACTCAGCGGGCTTTGCGGTAAATTTGAAAGGTCATTTTAAATTGCTCACTTGCTTAAACGTTATTTTCGCTTAAAGCGCTATTACCGTCTGCAATGTGCAACGGCTCACAGGCTTTTTCAGAGTCTCCTAACAGCAGTCGTTAGCAGATTTTCACCAAGCATGTTGATGAACCGCTCACGGAAAAATGACGTAACTTTAACGAAAAAAATGACAGCGCAATGAACAGCAATACACCGTCGATAGATTTTTCCCGTGCCTTACGCCCCCCTTTTACCGAATTAATATGGGAAGAACTTCGGAAGGGCAGTTCCGTTAATGTCCATTCCCCGAAAAAAGGAGTCGGTAAAACCCGTTTGTTGGAAGATTTGCGCAATGCATTAAAGGAGTATGTACCCGTTGCTTTAATCGGTGTTAAACAATTCAGGGATAACTTTTCAGGCTTTTTGGAAGGTATTTGTACCCAATGGGATGTTGCCCAAAAAGAAAAAGAACCCACCGATAAGGATATAAAAGACTTCCTTGATAAGGACGAAAACAAAACAAAAACATTTTTCCTGCTTTTAGATGATTTTGAGACGCTTTTAGAAAACAGCAAAGACACGACTTCTTTCCTTACATTCCTCAATTCCCTGAAGAACTATTCCAATATCGGGTTTTGTGCCGTTTCACCAAAGCCGGTAAATACTAGACTTTTTGGAAGTTAAAATACTGAAAATCAATTGATTGAAAATTTCAACTTGTAATTATGTAAGCCTGCGGTTAATTGGAAATTTTCTAATATCTGCTCTTTTTGCTTCACTCTGCTT
>NZ_JAJPRF010000026.1 GCF_021206925.1 Rhodoflexus caldus
TGCCTACGGCGATGTTCGGCTATCTTGGAGCGCTTGTGATAGAGCCTGTTCCACAGATGCAGGGAGCGAGTACTTCTGTGCTGACACTGACCAACTTACAGCCGGGCGTTTTCCGATACAGCTTGACAGTTACGGACAATGCAGGCGCAAGTAATACAAGAGAAGTACAACTTACGGTAAATGCTGCCCCGAACCGCCCGCCGGTAGTGAGTGCGGGCATTGCGCAAAGCATTACCTTGCCAACCAACAGCGTAACCTTGACAGGCAGCGCTTCCGACCCCGACGGCAGCATCGCCTCCGTTCGTTGGACACAGGTATCGGGGCCAAACACGGCTGCCATTGCCACACCTGCAAATGTTCAGACGTTGGTATCGGGTTTGGTACAGGGCACTTACGTATTTCGCCTGACGGCTACGGACAATGCAGGCGCAACGGCATCGGCCGATGTAAGCGTTACGGTAAATGCCGCCCCGAACCGCCCACCGGTAGTGAGTGCAGGCACTGCGCAAAGCATCACCTTGCCGACCAACAGCGCAACCTTGACAGGCAGCGCTTCCGACCCTGACGGCAGCATAGCCTCCGTTCGTTGGACACAGGTATCGGGGCCTAACACGGCTGCCATTACCACACCTGCAAATGTTCAGACGTTGGTATCGGGTTTGGTACAGGGCACTTACGTATTTCGCCTGACGGCTACGGACAATGCAGGCGCAACGGCATCGGCCGATGTAAGCGTTACGGTAAATGCCGCCCCGAACCGCCCACCGGTAGTGAGTGCAGGCACTGCGCAAAGCATCACCTTGCCGACCAACAGCGTAACCTTGACAGGCAGCGCTTCCGACCCCGACGGCAGCATCGCCTCCGTTCGTTGGACACAGGTATCGGGGCCAAACACGGCTGCCATTGCCACACCTGGAAATGTTCAGACGTTGGTATCGGGTTTGGTACAGGGCACTTACGTATTCCGCCTGACGGCTACGGACAATGCGGGCGCAACGGCATCGGCTACTGTTAGTGTGATGGTTGATGTGATGATGTCTCTCAATAATAATAATAGTCCCCAAACTACTGCTGAACATTCGGAGCGGCGCTACATACAAAAAATTCTTTCACCCAACAACGACGGGGTAGGAGACACATGGATAATTGATGTACCGGGAGAACTTGCCATCACTATTTTCAATCGGATGGGGCAAGTTGTCTATCACTCCGACAACTACCGGCACGATTGGGACGGTACATCCAAAGACGGTACCCCTCTGCCTGCCAATACTTACTTCTACCAAATTAAGCTCAAAAACACCTCAGAGCTGATTACGGGAGCACTAAATATTGTCAAGTAGTTTTCTCATAATGGTACCTTGTTAAAGCCGTAGTTTCTTTGAGCTACGGCTTTTTTCATGTTTCAGTCAAGTAATATTATCCTATTTTTTTGCTTCATATTGGTTAAAATGCTTATATTCATCAGGCAATTTGTTAGGGGCAATTTGCCTAATATAAGCGTATCCTATGGCACTCCACTACTTTCTGGTAGCAATAGACGGAACTGGCTCCACCGAATGGCGGCGAAGCGACGGTTACAATAGCCATGTTTATCGTTTTTACAATGACTTTCAGGCAGTTGGGGGTGAAAAATTGTATCTGCACGGCCCTGATACCGCGGGCTTATCTATGGGCAGTCTGATTGAACAAGGCTTTGGATGGCTTAAAAATCATCTGTTGCATCTGGTAATTGAACGGGGCGTTCCTCAACAAAACATTAAAATATGCTTGGTTGGCCATAGTCGCGGAGGAGCTGCGGTTATTCAAATTGCACATCAGTTTTCCAATGTAAGTTTCCTGAGAGAAGCAGCCCTTCCTTCCGTGCCTCTTCGGTTGCCGGTCGCCGTACATTTCATGGGGCTGTATGATGCCGTAGACCGCTCGCTTGTCAGTATTTCCTCCGAGGGGCTTACGCATGTAGAAAATCTTTATCATGCATACCGTAGCAATATTTCTTATTTGGCAAGCAGGGGCTCGCGCGGGAGTTTCGGAGTAATGGAACTGAGCAGAGGACGCAAAAAGGGTTTTGATACTTCTCATGGCGGCATTGGCGGCGACCCGGGGTTGTTTACCCGTTTAGATACCCCTTTTGCAGACTTCTATTGCAACGCATTACGGTTGGTATTGACACAAGCCGAACTTGACAGCCAATACGGCCAAACCTACAATCAGCAAGAAGGCATTGAAATAAGCCGCTATTATGCGCTTACAAGCGAAGCTGCCCGCAACCGTAAAAGGCAAGTGATGCGCAACATCAGCGAGTCGGCAGAGGCCGACCGATGGATACGTGACCATGCCGTTTGTGCGGGTATGCGCTTTGGTACAGCCACTCCTCATGTGCCTTATCAGGTGCAGGAGTCCCAACTGTGGCAGAGGTTTATAGAGATACCTGTATAAAGTTGCATTTATTGAAGATAAACAGCCTTAAATTTGTTTATTTTTACACTTTTTTATTACTTGTGTAACATTTGTGTCGTAAAGTACGTTATGTTCGCTATATGAGCAAACCTGCCGCCAGAGTATCCGATATGCACACCTGTCCGATGTCTGACGGGCCGAAGCCTCACGTAGGAGGGCCTATTTTGCCACCGGGAGTTCCTACGGTATTGATTGGAGGCCTTCCTGCTGCCACAGTGGGCTGTATGTGCACTTGCACAGGCCCTCCTGATACTATTATATTAGGTTCTGCAACAGTGTTGATTGGGGGCAAGCCCGCTGCACGTATGGGGGATTCTACGGCGCACGGTGGACTGATAGTTTTTGGTTGTCCTACCGTTTTTATTGGAGGATAGATTAAAAATAAGCAAATAAGTAAATAAACATTACATAAAGCTATGTTTAACTATGGAATCGGCGGTCAGGAACGCAAAGGCGATGTTAATGAAGCCATTTCTGACATTGGCCAAAACAGAACCCTGTTGGTACAAAAACTGACAGCAGACGCACCCTATCGGCCTGAAATTGTTGAAGGCTTGAAAACAATCGACGATGTATTCAACCATTTCAAGCCCGAAATGGAACTGGAGTTTACCGATGAGGAAGGCTCATCTTCACAGGAAACACTGCAATTCAGAACGGTCGCCGATTTTGGTAAAAACCGAATCGTTGAACAAAGCGGCTTTTTGCAGCAACTTAATCAAAAATCTGCGGACTATCAGCAAATTATGCGCCAGTTGAAATCCAACAAAGCCCTGAAAACCATGTTGGAAAATCCCGACTCAAAGGCGGCTTTTCTGGCTGCGCTCGCATCCATGATACAGGAAATAGAAGATGCTCAATAAAACAGACCTAAATTTTATCAACCTTTATGGCAGAGACAGAAAAAGTGGCAGGGGGAGTCGTAAAAGAACGCGAGCGAATAGCCAACCCTTCCCAAGAACTTGAACAAAATATACAGAAGCTCGTCAAATTCGGCGGCTTTGAAATGCTGGAAACAGTTATTGAAGGCACGCAAAATCTCAATCCTTCCAAAAAAGCCCGCAAAAAAATATTTCTGGGAGAAGCCGACAAAAAAGCAGAACGCGAGCAACTGAAACGCCGATTGGAACTGTGGTACGATATGGTGGCTTCCAACGGCGATGTCAGCCAAATGATAGAAAGTTGCCAAGCAAAAGCCGACAGCGCAACCGCCTGTTTGCAGGAAAACCTCGGCAAAGCCATTGAGGCCGTCAAAGACTTGGAGCGCTCTTATCGCTCGGTAGCCCACTTCTTCGGCAATTGCGACACCGATAAGGTTAAAAATCTTTCCGTGATGAATGCCGACATGGAGCAACTCCGCGACCTTGATAATCCGCTGTATATCAATGCGGTAGCGGAGGAGTTTAAAGCCAATTACGACCGATTAGACCTGCGCGACAACTACTCGCTGCTCGTAATTCCCGGCTATCTGGGGTCTAAAAAAGTAGTGGACAAATGGGCACGCATTGCGCATGAAAACAAGGTAATGATGATTACCGACTTTGAGCACCTCGACTCTCCCGATGATGTTGCCGAACTGTTTGAAATGGCAAACCTGACCGGAGGCGATGCCTATCTTTCCAATGTGATTATGACCTGCAACTGGCTCGTAGGGCGCGGAAAGTATCAGGAACTCAATGAAGAAGACGACTTGTATGTACCGCCTTCTACGGCTTTGGCAGGTCGTATTTACAGTACGCTGATGTCGCAAGTAACGGCAGGCCGCAAATTCGGTAGCCTTAACGATGTGGACGGCGTAAAGTTCCCCCTCAAAAAAAGCGAGATTGCCACACTGGAAAAAGCAGGGCTTGTGCCGATGGTAAACGAATACGGTAAAGTGATGGCCTTCTCTGCCAAAACCCTGTTCAACGGTGATAACCTCGGCCTGCAAACCTATTCGGTTGTGCGCGTATTTGACTGGGTTACAAAAGTGCTGATTGACTTCCTCAACCGCCGTGCCTTTGAAAACTTCAATTTCAATACGCGCAACGATATTCAGAAGCAAATTGTCAAGTTTCTGGACGGTATCACGGGCCCGGGCAAGCTGATTGAGAAGTTTAAAATCCTGCGATTCGAGCAAGACCCCAACCAGAAAGACCGCATCTTTTTGGATATCTACATGGTGCCTTATTTCCCTGCCAAGAGCTACATGCTCAAATTGGACGGACAAAAAGGCATAGACCTCGATTCGCCTGAATGGGCTGCCGAATACGCACAGGAAGGTTAATCCGTTCGTGTTATGTCTTTTCTTGCCACTCTGACCGTTGAAGGCGAAACCTTCGAGCTCATCAGCGTCAGTATAGAACTCAGCCAAGCTGTGGATGCGGTAGGGCGACCTACCTCATCTACCATTGGCGGAAAAATAAGTTTTGATGTTCACTCTACGCCTACCGACCTGTGGGCATCGTGGATGATGGCACCGCGAGCAACCAAAAACGGTTCGCTGAACCTTTGGACAAAATCCGAAGGAACGAGTATGCAAACCATCAGCTTCTCCAATGCCTACTGCATTGATATGACGGAGCGTTTCGACGATACGTATTCAAGTTTCAATCTGATGCTTTCCATTGTCATCTCGGCGCAGGAGTTAGACATGGGCGAAGCTAAGGTCGTTAATGACTGGCCGCAAGCCGCCACCTGACCTAAAAATACCATTAGCAATGCCGGACTCAAACACACACACGTCTGTTCCTCCGCTGCGGGCTTCGCTGACGCTGTCCGAATCGGGTGCAGAGCTGCCCGTCTTGCGGTTTTCTTATCGGCTTTATCAGGAAGCCGATGTACAAGGGAGACCTATTACGGGTGTCAGAAGCGGGTTAATCAATATTGTCAGCTATGGCCATTATGCCTTGGAAAAAACGGATTTTATCGTATGGGCGGCACAGGCAGGCAAACAGCAGGATGGCTACATCACCCTGTTCTACGATGAAGGGCGCATCTACAAAAAGATAGAATTTGAACGCGCCTATTGCGTCCGTTTCAAAGAAACCCTGCAAGCAGGCAGTTCGCTGGCGAGTCTGCTGATTGAAATCGGTATCACCGCTTCTGCCATACGGTTAGGACAGTTCCGACATCAAAACCCTTGGTAGTTTCTTCCGCCACAACCTCATAAATGCTATACCCATGGCTCGTTTAGTCAGACTTAAAATAGAAATTGAAGGCGGCAGAACGCTCACCCACCACGAAGGGCTGACCATCCACCAACCGCTCTACGGGCATCACAGCTTCAGCCTCAAAGTGCCTTTGGAAATACTGGAAGGCAACGATGAACATTCGTTCAGCCGCTCGCCCAATGAGTTGCTGGGCAAAAACATCACTTTCAGTTTTGATGCGGGCGAAACTTTCAGCAGCGAACAATCCTACGCTTTTGTGTTCAAAGGCATTATTACGGAACTCTCGCTGAAAAATAATACCGACCTTACCAGCAGCCTGCAAATCAACGGGTACAGCCCCACCATTATCATGGAAGACGGTATCTGCCGGCGCTACTTCCACAATATTTCCCCTGTTGATTTGTTCCGTCAGATACTGAGCGGCTATCCGCAAAACCTGTTGCGTAGCAGAATTGGAAGCGCAGCATCGGAAGGCCCCAATGGTACTCCGATGTTCAATTTGGTGCAATACGATGAAACTAATTTTGCCTTTATTTGCCGATGGGCGGCTATCTGCAACCTCTGGATTTATTACAACGGCAGAGAGTTAGTCATTGGCGACCACGACAATCAGGTAAAAAACTTTGTGGTAGATGGCGTACAGACTTTTGACATGTCCATGCAGTTGCGCCATGCCAAAGCTCAATATGGCTTCTATAGCCTTCGCAAAAACAACTTTGAACAAGCTAATTCCGATAGCTACAATGTTCCGGGTTTAGACCGATGGGGGCAGCTTGCCCTGCGGCAATCCAACAATATTTTTAGCAACTACCACCGCGAATCAGCAGGAGTTTATCATGGAACAGGGCAAGGATTCGGGATAATCAATGCCGAGTACTACAAACATAACGCCGCTGTTGAGATGGTACAGTTCAAAGGTTACGGCGAACATCCTGACTATACGGTGGGTTCGTTGCTGAGTGTGAGTTGGCGAAACAATGCCACAGGTCAAAACCACAGCTACGGCAGTTATCGCATCACCGATATTACCCATCGGATAGACAGCAACAATAACTACTCCAACGAGTTTTCCTCCATTCCTGAAAGTGCCGTGCATCCGCCGCCAAGTCCTTATGCCGTTTTTCCTAAGGCGGAACCCGAACTGGCGAAAGTAGTGGACAACCAAGACCCCGAGAAGCAAGGTCGCGTAAAAGTGCATTTCTTTTGGCCTAACGACGACCCCGGAATGAACGAGTCGCCTTGGCTGCCCGTAGCGGAGCCTTATACGGCAACCGGCAGAGGGATGCTGTTTACACCGGAAATAGATGCAATTGTGATGGTGCAATACCGCGACGGCAATGCCAAAATGCCGCTTGTAACCAACAGTTTTTATCACGGCGCAAACAGCGATATCAGCTATACGTTCACTGACAACAGCCGCAAAATCATCGGTACCCGCGAAGGCGTGTTCATCACGATTTGGGACGAAGCCAACGACCCCAAAATACAGATTACGCATAAGGACATGAAGGCCGGCATACTGATGAAATTTGCCAACGACGGCGAAATTATCCTGAGTTGCAACCAAGGCTTGATTAAACTGCACGGCAACGATGTGGAAATTAAAGCCGATCGCAACATGACACTTTCGGCAGGCGGAAGCATCCGCATGAATGCTAACAAAATTCAGATGGATGCCGATGCCGAAATCAAGGGCAAAGCTCCGCAAGTAGGCATAGAAGCAGATAACAGCATTGATATTAAGGGCAATGCTTCCGTATCGGTTAAAAGCATGGCCGCACTCAGTGTGGAAGGTACGGCAAATGTTGAGCTGAAAAGCAGCGGCATAGTGGCCGTGCAGGGCGCACTGATTAAACTGAACTAATTATTTCCCAATAAAATCAATCAATTGTTTCACTTTAAATTTCAAACACCATGTCTTTTCAGGCTATTTTGAAAGTCGGCGGCAAAGAAATTGAGCTGCTCAACTGTAGTTACTCATTCGGGCAAACCACCAATGAGCGCGGCATGCCTTCGTCCGATGTATTTGCAGGCGGAATCACCATGACATTTGAAGCAACCGACGATGATACAACTGTATTGGAATGGATGGTTGACCCTCGAAAGGTGCTCGATGGCAGTATTGTATTTAAGCGCATCAACGACGAATCTACCTTCAAAGAGGTGAAGTTTGAAAAAGCGTATTGCGTTTCCTTCTCCGAATCGTTTACCAACTCGGGCGGGGCACACAGCACTATCACCATCAGCATTTCGGCCAAGAAAATAACGGTGGGCAATGTAACGCACGACTCCCGCTGGCCGGTGAGCGTTTAGTCTTCAGCTTTGAAAGGCGGGGTGCGCAGCGCCGTAATTTGCTCCCCTTCGCGGATGCGGTTTTGCTCAAAATCGGCTTCCGGGTCAAAATAGCGGCGGCGCTGCCACCATTTGCCTTTGCTGAAAAACAGCCAGCCGTAAGGTCTGCCTCGCTCATCGGTAACTTGGATGGTGCTGTTGGAATGACGCTCGTTGTAATCGTTCAGAAATATGAAAAACAAGTCGGCGAACAGCATTTTGGCGGGGGCTTTTGCCTTGAATTGCGTCAGTGCCTGTTCGCCTACGGTGCGGGTAAATTCAAAGTTGATGATGATAATTTTTGACAAGTCGAGCATGTCCATATCGGGCATTTCCTTTTCCAGCGGATAATACCAAATCTTATATTGCCGAGCGGGAATAGCCCAATAATATTCAAAAGCGATGTACAGCACAAAAGGCAGCGGAAACAGCAAAAAAGCACTGGCATAAATCCATGCACTGCTTTGCGCCCACAACACATAAAACGCAATCATGGCAGCGGCGGCACTCAACCCAATACCCAGCGAAAAGGCAAATTCCGGCAGAAAGCGCAACGGTCGCGGCCATTCCAGCGTGCGGTACATCATCCGCAAATGCACAATGCCCAGCAGCAGGCAAATAAGCTGCATGGCAATGTAAGCCCCCACAGGGTAGCTGTTGCCCAGCATACCCAACAAACCGACGGCAAATAAAATAACGGTAGCAATCAGCCAATAAATCAAGGAAGATTTCCACGCCCGCGGCGGCGTGCTTGGAATATTCGGAGTAGGCGGAGCAGGCGCTGATGGCATGTTCAGATTCATTGCGAAGCTATTTTTAGACAGTATTTTCCAAATATACAATAAAGTTTATGATGCAAAATCCATACTATACCTTACCTCTTGATTTGGAGCTGCTCACCCAAAAAAAACAGCATCCCCGATGCTCGCTCAAAGAGTCTATCTATCAGCATATCTACCTTATTTTGACCACTTTTACCCGCGAAAACCGATTTGACGAAACCTTTGGCTGCGACATATGGGATAACGATTTTGAAACCAATACAGGCATTTTATGGCGCGACCAGATGCGGCAATCCATTACTCGTGCCGTTGCCGCTCACGAAAAGCGCCTGATAAACATCAATGTTAAAATTGAAACCGAAGAGGTACAAACCCTGCACAACGGCAATCCCCGCATACGCAAGCGGTTGGGAGTGTGGGTGGAAGGTTTCACGCGCCAAACCAATGAGCGCTTTGAGTTCTTTGAGTCCATTTTTATTTCTCCGCTGGCATTAGACTAACCCTTTTCGGCTATGATTCAAGGATTTGACCACCGCTCATTTACCAAAGACCGCATCAAAACGCGCCTCATCCGCAAAGCCGCCGAGCACTGGGGGTTTGGTGAGGCAGAGATGGATTTGTTTGACCCGCTGGTAGAGATGCTGATGGAAACTACGGCGGTAGAATTTGAAAAAGTAGCGAATGAAATCAGCTATACGCATACGCGCCTGCTCAATAGCTTGGCCGGGCTGATGGTGCCCGATGTGGCAGATGTGCCCATTCCGGCAACGGCTGTTCTTTCTGCCCGTCCCGTCGGGCAAGAGTTCTACGTACAGCCGCAATTCCAATTTACCTACAAGCGAACCTCTGTTTTGGGGGCTGCCATGGGGCAACAGGCTGAAGAAATCGTATTTTCTCCCGCAGGTATTTTCCCGATTTACGATGCCTCCATTCGCGCTATTGTAAACAGCCACGGCTATTTTGCCATAGACAGCGGCATTAACAAACGACCGGTAATAGCTACCGACGGCAAGCAATTCATTTCGCCCCATACTATCTGGATAGGGATACAGTTTGATGCCGCCATACAGCCTAATATGGTGCTCAATTGTTATTTTGACTGGCCGTTAGAAGCGCAAAAAGACTTTTTGTACGAGCAACTGCAATACGGCACATGGAGCATGAACGGGCAACCCTTAACGGCAGAAAAAGGCTTCTACTACATCCCTGCCGAAAAAAAACCGCTGTTGGAAGCAGCTTTTGACATCAATCTGAAAACCGAATGGGAAACGCTGGAAAACTACAAGCGTTGTTTTATTTCCCTGCGGCTGCCGCCCATGCCTAAGGATAGTTCCTACAAGGCTGCTACGCTGCCCGAAGGTTTAGAGGGGTGTTTTTCGTGGCAAGACATTAAAATGCTGAAAGATGAATTGGTGTGGGTAGCCCTCCGACTGCCCGAAACGCTCAGTGCCGAACAGGTAGCAGGGCTGACTTGTGCGCTTAACTGTTTTCCCGTGCTCAACCGCAGGTTGCACAAAATCACTTACAAGCTGCCGCAACCGCTCAACATAATGCCTTTGCAGGCAAAAGAGGCCTTTTTTGCCGTAAAAGAGGTCAAAGATAACCAAAATCGGTTCTTCCGTCCGGCGGGGCTGACCTCATTCAAAGAACAGGCAACGGAAACCTACCTGCTGCGTCAAAAGGGCGTAAACAGGTTTGACCAGCGCAATGCACGCGAACTGCTGTATTTCCTCTTGGAAGTGCTGCGCGACGAAAGCGCTGCCTTTGCTGCCATGGGTGAAGATTTCCTCGCCTCGCTCATCCGCGAATTAGACCAAAATATTGCGAAACTCGCTAAAAAAATCGGGCAGGAGCAGAGCCTGCAAAGCCTTGTCGGCGATTCGCCCTATTTAGTCCTCAAAACACAGTCCATCGGAACCAACGCCTTTATTGAGTATTGGACTACACTGGGCGAAACGGGCAATAAAGTGCCTTCCGGCAGTAAATTGACGGCAACAAGCGGCGGTGGTGTTTTCCGCAAAGATGAGGTCGTGCTGGTACTCTCTTCCAACGGCGGCACCAACCGCCCCGATGCGGAAGAAAAACTCAGCATCTACAAAAAACACCTGCTCACCCGCAATCGGCTGCTGACATTGGAAGACCTCCGAGTTGCCGCAGAAGCCAAACTCGGCAAACGCGCCACACGCGTAGAGGTCAGCAAGAGCTACACCGTAGGCACAAGACCCGGCGAAGGTTTTATGCGTTGTGTACTGGTCAGCATCACGCCCGCACCCGACAAACAACACAACGAGGAAGACTGGGACAGGCTCTGCCATGAAATAGAAAACGACCTGAGCCGTCAGGCATCTTTTCACATACCCGTTAAAGTGAGAAAAGCATGAAAAAAGCCGAAAAAATACAGTTGGCGAAAGCTCCCGAAGACGACCTGCGGGCAGAGGTGGTAGTTGCCGACCTGATTGAAAGCGGCCAACACCCCGACACCGTTACCGTACACTTGCTCGGTGCTTTCAAACGCAAGTTCAGCCGCGACATCGAGCGCATTGAAACAAGCGATGAGTGGCAAAACAGACAGGAGCAACTGCTGCTTTTTCTGAACAGGAACGGCCTGTACGACCACTTGCCGCAAGGGCTGATGCACCAGCCGCTGCCGGGCAAAAAAACGACCAAAGATGCCATTCAGGAAATCAGGTACAACCGCAAAAAGGAAGCGGGCGCACGGCGATTTTTTCACCCGTGGGAGCAGGAGTTCTTCCGTCAGCGCGTTTTTCTGGAACTTGAAGAGCGGCGCGCTACCGACACCTACCAAAGCGAAGTTTTTCATCGCTACTGGGACTTCCCGCGGTGGTTGCAAGACAAACACATCGGGCTGTTGGTTCTGATTTTGCCGATTGCCTATCGGTTGGCCGGGCAGCCCGAGTTTGTATGCGAAATATTGCGGTATTTTCTCGACGTCCCCGTCCGATGGGAAGAAGTTGCGCCCATGTCCATGCCGCTACCCGAAAATCCACAACCCATACTGGGGGAGGCGCTGCTTGGCTTAGATACCCTGCTTGGCGGCTGTTATACCGATACCCTGCCACGTATTGTACTCAAAGCCGGCCCTGTGCCGCCTTCACAGATAGCCTCGTTTTTGCCCGGCGGCAGCCATCACCGCCTTACGGCCTACCTTTGCAACTTCCTGATTCCTTTTGACCGCGAGTGGGAACTGCTGCCTTGGTCAGAAGAACACTGCCTGTTTGCCATCCCTGAAAGCGGAAAGGATTCGGAGGCCATTCTTGGATTCAGTACGCAAATTTGAAATCAGGCGGATTCTTTTATATTTGCCCAACTTTATAAAGCAAGCCTATGCAACTTTTTACCGGAATAGATATTGGCGGAAGCAATGTTAAAATGGGGCTGGTGGACAGCACAGGGCAATTACTCGAAAAAAAGAAGGTTGCCACAAAAAACATCAGAGCCGCAGGAAAGCACGCTGCCGATAAGCTGGTAGAAGCCATAGGCGAATGGTTAGAAGCCCATCCGAAAGTCAAACATGTGGGTATTGGCGTACCCGGTATGATTTCCCGCAACAGGCGCACGCTTGTAGAGCTGGCCAACATCCCCGAACTGAACGGCGTGATGCTGTTAGACCGATTGGAGCGCCATCACAAAAAAGTGGTTTTCCATTTGGAGAACGATGCCAACGCGGCAGCACTGGGCGAGTTATACTTCGGCAAAACCAAACTCCCCGATTCGTTTATGCTCATCACCTTAGGCACAGGCGTAGGCGGCGGCGTGGTGATGAACCGCAAGGTGCTCAAAGGCGGCGACGGCAACGCCATGGAAATCGGCCATATTGTAGCAGGCAACGGTCGCTCCATTGAGCAGACCATCGGCAAGGCAGGTATCATACAAATGGCAAAAGACATGCTTGCAGCAGGTAAAACATCCACCTACTTGCACCCCGAAGAAACATTTGACGACGACGACCTGATAGACGCAGCCCAAAAAGGTGACCCGCTGGCACTGGCCGTATTTGAGGAGGTGGGTAAATACGTCGGGCAGGCCATTGTTTCCGCAGCCTTGATTTTGGATATCAAAACGGCACTCATCGGCGGCGGTGTGGCCAAAGCGTTTCCTTTTTTACAAATAGGCCTGCAACATACGTTCAAGCAGTTTCTTTCACCTTATTACGCCACCAAAATGCAGGTGCTGCCTGCAACGCTGGGCAACAATGCGGGCATTTTGGGTGCGGCGGCGCTTTGTTTCAGGCACGAAGAATAGTCTGTTTGCCCGCTTTTCATACGATAACGAAGGCATTTTTCGTTAAGAATAGCAGTGAAAACAGTTATTTTTATCCACAAAAACCCGGGCAAGTGTCGCAACATTCTCATATATACGTTTACGGGATTGCAGAGTCGGCTTTCCCGCTGCATGATTTCCATGGCAAAGTAGAGTTAATTACTGCCTGCTACGAAGCCGTTGAAGTGCCGCTTTATCTGATTGTCGGCAGAATAGCTGCCATCAAACAAGGTATTGACACCGCTTTGCATCAAGATGTGTTGTTGCAGGCCGGGCGATACACAAGCGTTGTACCCGTGCCGCCGGGAATAATATTCAATAGTTCCGAAAATTTGTTTAAGCAATTGATGAGTGTAGCGCCGCAAGTAGCAGAAAAAATCAGCTTTTTTCGCGGCAAACACTGTTGGCGTGTTGCGCTGTATCTGGCAGACGAATTTGCCTTCTGCACGGCCATTAAACACCCCGAATTGGAGCAGATAGACCTCAAAAGCCTCACCGCAGCGCCTGCACAGGTGCAACAGTTGCGCAAAAAGCGGGATGAAATATGCCGCCGCCTGATGCCTTACGAATCCTCCGCCCTCGTGTCCAATCTGGTGCAGCAGTTAGAAGGTGTTTTCTCCTACGTTCGCAATATTCCGCTTCTCAATGGCGCACATTCGGGGCGCACAGACCTGATGATAGGTCATTTTGCAATGTTAGTGCCGCAAACAAAGGCCGAAAAGTTAGGCTTATTGTTACAGGCAGCCCGCAATGAACTACACCCCAAGGGCGTTCATTTGGAACTCTCCGGCCCGTGGCCGCCTTATTTCTTTATGGATTAATTAACCACTTGCAGGCAGTCCACGCGCACGTAGCGTTTGATTCTTTCCTGATATTCGCCAACGGCCATGCAGGTGATAACATGCGCATAGCGGTCATCCAAAGGGACTTCGGTGAGGGTTACGCGCACTTTCATGTCTTTTTGCGGCGTAAAATTGCGAATGTTGGCATCGTCGGTGTACCATGGCTGTACGATTTCGCCGTTTTCCAGTTCCAACACCATAGCACCGCCCCAAAGCCCGACGCCGCACATGTTGTAGCGGAAAGTTGCGTTTGTGCGGCAGGCAGTATTGGTAGGCTGCGCCGTTGTTTTGTTGCATTGCTGTTGCGAGGAAGAAAGCAACAACACGGATATGATGGCTGTCAGAAAGTTTTTCATATATTGGCAAGGATTATTACAAATATTGTGGGTAGTGCTTCTTTTCATTGTATTTGATTGATTCGTGTTTGAAGTTCCGAAATTCTCTTTATCAATCTGTCAAAAGTAAACGCCTCTCCGTAAATCATAAACTTGGTCATTTCTGAATAGTCTCTCTCGTAGTCTTTTATGACCGTGTCCGGTGGTACGATTTTGATTTTGTCGGGAGTGTGGTTGCCATAGTCAAGTCCCCTCAATGGATTAAATTTTTCTCTATGGGTAACAATGTTTTCGTAAAGTTTTTTGTCTTGAAGAGCTGATAAACCGTGTTGAGTGTCCATTAATTTCTCTAAATCATACAAATGCCTTGAAAGGCGGTTTGTGCGAATCTTTTCAGGCTCTTGCGAAAACTCTTCGTGAAGCAAAAATATCTTTTCAAGGAAAGTTCGTTGGGGTAGGACTGTTGGAATAGCAAAAGCATCAGTCGCAAAATCTAACGTTGGAAAATTCAGACTTAGAATGGAATTGATTTCACGCTTCTCTGTCGGCTCCATCAAGGAACGGGAGCTTATCTCAATCAAAACCCTTTGAGGCAGATACTCTGAAGTTTCAACTACCGAATTGTAATAGATTTCAATTACCTGCGGGTCTTTATCCGAATCGTTTACGGGTTGTGCAAATAGCTCACATTCTGCTATTGCTCCCCAATCTGTCAAAATTTGTGTTAAATCTGTGAGAAATTCTGTTGAAATAAATTCACAAGATTGTTTTCTGAGCTTTCTTATTTGGGTTTTGCTAATATCTCCTTCAAATCTGAAAAATTTTCGGTCAATTGCCAAGTCAATATCTTCTGAAAACCGCTCTATCAAATCCCATCCCTTGCTTAAAGAAGTTCCCCCTTTGAATACCATGTGCTCGCTGTATGGCAAAGAAAATGCAGCATTTAGACATAATGTTACCCACCAATCTTTTTCAATGGCTATGGCCGGCAAACCTGTTAATGCTGTTGCCTGATTGAGGATTTCAATCCTTCTTTCTTTTGATAGTGTGAGCCAACCGATGTTCATTGAATTGCCTGCATTAGTATTTTGTTTATCCAAGCGGGGGAGAGTTTTGCATCATTGATGATGTTTTCTTTTTGCTCATTTTTTAGAATGGCTTGAATTTTTTCTATTGTTTTCTCGTCTATCTTATTTTGACCAATGGTTTTAAGTGCCTGAATAGCCAAACTGCTGATTTCTCCTTTTACTGAAAGGTTCTTAGGGCTTGTCTTTTTAAATGTGATAGTTCGCTTGCCAATTTTTACGGTTCTTGCAGCCCCATCAGTCAGATAAACCACCTTCATAGGAACTTGCGTAGATAGCCCCAACTTGTTTAGGGCTTGAACGCCTGTCGGAGCAATTCTCGCTTTATCCCGCCTTGCAATGGCTTTGGCTATTTCTTCGGTAGATGGAAAAAGGATGCCAAGTTCTTCATCAATTTTTGGATACAAGTAAATCCCGTGAGCCAAACGGACAAGAATTCCCTTTTCTTTCAGGCGAAATAAGGCTTTCTTAACACTTTCAGGATTGCCATAGTCTAAAAAATCGTCCACAAATAGAATGCTTCCCTTTGGGTAGGTTTTCAGTGCTTCTGCAATTCTATTTTCTACTTGGGGTCTTTCCATTGGCTTAATTTACTCACGAACAGTTCATTGTTTAAGGTGTTTGTGAAACTTCGTTTTCGTCCCAAATTTAGTAAATATTTGGGACGGTAGAAGATATTAAGCCATCTTTTTAGTACTTAAATTTTGCTGTGTCTCAATACCATTACCCACAACGCGAACTTACGCGCAAAACTGCTATCAACTACGCCTGAATTCGCCCGGGGAAGTACCTGTCAGGCGTTTAAATACGCTGATAAAAAAGTTCAGGCTGCGAAAACCCACCATATAGCAAACTTCGGTAACACTGCGCCGACGGTCGGCCAGCAGTTGCTTAGCCCACGCTATTCGCTCGTGTTGGATAAACTCCAACGGGCTTAAACCAAATTCGCGTTTAAACGCACGAAAGAAAGCCGCACGACTCATGCAGGCTATGTCGGCAAGTTTGTCCACATTCAACGGCTCGTGCAAGTGCCTGCGGATATGGTCGGCAACAAAAGCCATGCGGTGGTTGGCTATTTTCGGCGAACCGGGCATGAGCAACAGCCGCCGCGCCTGTGTTTGCATCAGGCGGATGAGCAGTTCTTCCAGTGTCAGGTTGGCGAGCAGGTCTTTTACCAAATGATTTTCCGTAGCGACTTGCATCAGTTTGCTGATATTTTCGGCAATCGGGCGATTGTTGGTCAGGTGGTAGTCCTGCATGGAAAGCTGCCATCGGTCGCCCTCTTCTGCCTTGGGAAAGCGCTCGTTGAGCAGGTCGGTAATGCGCTGTATCCGCTCGGCAGCAATCACCAATGCAATGCACTGCGAAGGGTTTTTTACCGAAGCCTCCGGAAAATCAATCTCCATCAGCTCGCCCGGGGGCACAATCACCGATTCGCCGGGCAGGTAGTCAAACCCGCTTTGCCCGAACAGGTGCATAATTTTTTTCCCTTTCAGCATGGAAGTAATCACAAGGTCATTGAAGCGAAGCGGCACTCGCTCGGCGTAGCGATGGGTTTCATAAATGTTCAACTCCATCGTATCCATCGTAAAAGCCCGCCGATGCTCCACCAATCGTTGCAGAGAGGCCTCACGGGAAAAAGGTAATGCAGGGGGGATGAATCCACGTTGTGCCATGGGAGCAGCAGTTAAAGTAATACGACGTTTTCTGGTAGTTGAGGTGTTGATACGATTGTGATATCGGTTGCGACAATCGTGCAAGCAATGCCCTAATTTATTGATTTCCTTTGGCATTGCTAACAAAACAGTAAAAGAAAATGGAGACAATGCTGACTGATGCGCCCAGCCGTATTTTGGAGCGCCCCAAGTTTAAAGACCGCTACGACCACTTCATTGGCGGCAAGTTTGTTCCTCCGGCAAGTGGCGAATATTTTGACAATATTTCGCCGATTGACGGTAAAGTTTTTACACAAGCCGCACGCGGCAACAAACAAGACATTGAGCGCGCATTGGATGCCGCTCATGCCGCTTTCCCGTCATTCTCCCGCACATCGGCTACTTTCCGCAGCAATATGCTGTTGAAGATTGCTCAAGTGATGGAGGATAATTTGGAATATTTGGCGCGGGTAGAAACCGTAGATAACGGCAAGCCCATCCGCGAAACCCGTGCTGCCGACCTGCCGCTGGCAATTGACCACTTCCGCTATTTTGCGGGTGTCATCCGTGCCGATGAAAGCAGTATCGCCGAGTTAGACGAGCACACCATTTCCATCAACATCCACGAACCGATTGGCGTGGTGGGGCAGATTATTCCATGGAACTTCCCGATTCTGATGGCGGCGTGGAAAATTGCGCCTGCACTGGCAGCGGGCTGTACGGTAGTAGTGAAACCTGCCGAACAAACCCCGACCAGCATTATGTGCCTGATGGAACTGATTCAGGACATTATTCCTCCGGGCGTAGTCAATATTGTTACAGGCTTTGGCTTAGAGGCAGGCAAGCCGCTGGCAAGTTCGCCGCGGGTGGCAAAGGTTGCCTTTACGGGTGAAACCACCACCGGCCGCCTGATTTTGCAATATGCTTCCGAAAATATTATCCCCGTTACGATGGAGTTGGGCGGAAAATCGCCTAATATTTTCTTCCCGAGCGTTATGGATGCCGACGACGAGTTTTTTGACAAGTGTTTGGAAGGCGCAACCATGTTTGCACTCAATCAGGGCGAAGTGTGCACCTGTCCTTCGCGGATTTTGGTGCATGAGAGCATCGCGGATGCGTTCCTTGCGCGGGTGGTAGAGCGTGTGAAGCAAATCAAAGTTGGCCACCCGCTTGACCCCGAAACCATGATGGGTGCGCAGGCCAGCAACGACCAGTACGAAAAAATCCAAAATTATTTGCAAATCGGTAAGGAAGAAGGTGCAAAAGTGCTTTGCGGCGGCGCACCGTTGCACATCAACAGCGGATTGGAAAACGGATACTACATCCAGCCGACTATTTTCCTCGGCAACAATAAAATGCGCGTGTTCCAAGAAGAAATTTTTGGCCCCGTAACGTCTGCAACAACTTTCAAAACCACCGAAGAGGCCATTCAGATTGCCAATGAAACCCTCTACGGCCTTGGAGCGGGCGTTTGGACACGTGATGCGCATGAACTTTTCCAAGTGCCGCGTGCCATTCAGGCAGGCCGTGTTTGGGTGAACTGTTACCATGCGTACCCTGCCCATGCACCGTTTGGCGGTTACAAAAAATCAGGATTCGGCAGAGAAACCCACAAAATGATGCTGAACCACTACCGTCAGAATAAAAACATGCTCATCAGCTACGATAAAAACAAACTGGGTTTCTTCTAATCGTTTGCATGAGTTGTCAGTACTGAACCATCCCGATTTTTCGGGGTGGTTTTTTTTGTTATGCGATGGTTGATAAAATATGCTTGATTTTTTGGACGCCCCATTTAACCAAAAATACCAATTAAATTTTTCGTTATTTAACCTTGTGGCAATCGTTAGCGCGTTCAAATGTGCCTTTTGTTAAAAAATAATCAACTTTTATTTGTGGTGGTGGATAAAAAATGATGCCATCATACCTTGCGGCGCATTTAACTAAACGCACTATGAAACACCGCTTACTTCACCGTTGGAAGCCATTGCAGATGGCTGTTTTGTTGTTGTGCAGTCTGTTTTTCAGCGAACAGGCATTTGCGCAATCCAATACATCAATTATTGGCATTGTTCGCTCAAAAGGCAATGAAGCGCTGCCCGGTGCCAATGTATCCGTTAAAAATGAGGCAACAGGTTTTACTACGGGCACTGTTGCCAATACCGAAGGTCGCTTTGTTATCAATCAGTTGCCTTTGGGAGGGCCGTACACCGTTACCGCCCAGTTTATCGGCTACGGCACCGTTCAGAAAACAGGCTACATTCTGCGCGTAGGCGAGCAGTTGCGCATTGACTTTGAGTTGGAGGAAAAAGCCTCTGAACTTCAGACCGTAGAAGTAACGGCTTCGGAAGACAACATGGCGAGGGTTTCCCCGCTGGGTGCTGCAACCCGCCTAAGTGTTCAGGAAATCAAGCACATGCCTACCAACGGCCGCAGTTTTCAGGATTTGGCCAACCTCAGCCCGGTAGTGGGTTCCGGGGCTACCTTTGCTATCGGCGGACAGCGCGAAAGTTCTACCGCCATCACCTTGGACGGCGGTAATCAGCGCTACATGATGAACGGTGGCCTGATTTCTTCCATTACCGTTTCCATGGAAGCCATCCGCGAATATGAGGTAACAAATAACAGCTACAACGTATTGGAAGGCAGACAAGGCGGCGGCTCGGTCAATGTTATTACCAAAAGCGGTACAAATAATTTGACGGGCAGCGCTTTTTACTACATCCGCAACCGCAACCTGACCCGCGACAAGAATTTTCTCAATCAGCCGATTAATGATTTCCAAATCCGTCAGTACGGGGCTTCGCTTGGCGGGGCGATTGTTAAAGACAAACTGCATTTCTTTACGGCCTTTGACTTTGAAGACCGCACAGACCCTCCGCTGGCGATTATTGACGTGCGCGACAACGCCACCGAGCGCCTTGCACAAATTTCCCGCACCAATTTAGACAGGCTGCTGACCATTTTGCAAGACCAGTACGGAGTGGACAGAAACCAGCAGCAAACAGGTCTTTTTCCGCGTGAGGCCACCAACCGCACAGTATTTGCCCGCTTAGACTGGCAGATTAACGACAAACACCGCCTGACTTTCCGCAACAACGTATTGTGGGCATATGCACCGCTGACAGTCGGCCCTTCGGGCGTTGACCCAACCATGATTTACGAAAGCTACGGTAATACGCGCATTTGGTCGTATTCAGGTTTGGCACAGTTGCGTTCTGTGCTCAGCTCGCGCCTGACTAACGATTTGAAAGTGCAGTATTTGGCCGCACAACGCAATTTTGAACCCAATACTCGTGCGCCCCGTGGTTGGGTAAACGTTACTTCACAAATTGAAGGCGTGGGTACGGTATCGCGGGTGTTCCAGTTTGGCGGCAATCGCATTGCCCCCGAAGAACAAGGCGAACGTCAGGTGCAATTGGTAAATAACCTGTACTGGCAAAAAGGCAAGGTTTTTCTCACTTTGGGTACGGATAATATCATTACTTTCACCAATACGCTCAATACCAACGAACAAGGCGGCTTGTTTGAGTTCCCAAGTTTGGATGCGCTTGCCAACCGCCAGCCCAACCGCTATACGCGGCTTGCGCCCATCAATCCGCAGGACGGTTTTGCGTCTTTCCTGAAAATGACTTCTGCCGATGTGGCGCTGTACGCACAGGCCGACTACAACCCTACGCCGAAGTTGAACATTCAGGGCGGCGTGCGCTGGGATGCTACGCTGTTTATGACGCGCCCCGAGCGCAACCCGCTGCTGGAAACCACGCTGGGGCAGCGCACCAACGTAATTGCCCGCGACCTGAACAACATTCAGCCGCGCTTGCAGATTACCTATGACTTTGCAGGCGACCAAACCTCTGTGCTCAAATTTGGCGCAGGTGCTTATTCGGCCAACATCGTACACTGGGCACAACTGAGCAACATGCAACAAACAGGCACGCGCCTGACCGACGTTGTGGCAACAGGGGCTAACGTCCCGACTCCGGACTTTATCCGTTACCGCCGCGACCCTAACAGCGTGCCGGGGGCAGAACTTGCCGGCCAGAGTGTGCCTTACATCAACATTATCGGCAATGATTTTCAGGCACCTACCACATGGAAAGGCAACCTCTCTTTCCGCCAGTTCTTTGCAGGGAAAGTTTATGTCGGAATCAATGCCTACTATGGCCGCACGATTAACAACTATGTGTACGTAGACCGCAACCTGCGCAATACTCCTGCCTTTACGTTGGCCAATGAAGGCAACCGCCCTGTTTATGCGCCATTGGACAGAGTGGCACGCGCCAACCCTGCCCGCCCGGGAGCTATTCCGTATCCTATCGGCAACCCTCGCGATGTAAACCAAGACCCGCGATTAGGGCGCGTATTGGAGCTCAACGGCCTTTCTAACGTATGGCAGCGCGGTGTTATCCTCGAGGCAGGTGTGCTTTTGCCGAAGGGCGGCAGCATCAACGCTACTTATACCTACAACCAAACCGAAGATAACAACTCGTATAACTGCTGTATTGCCCGTACCTCTGCACTGACCCAAATCATAGGCGACCCTCGCAACCTGAATGAGAACCGCGGCAATTCGGGAACAGACTTCCGCCATAAAATTGTGCTGTTCGGTACTTCGCCGCAGATGTACGGTTTCCGCGTCGGTTTCCGCTATGTGGGTATCCAAGGCAACCCGTGGACACCTATTGTGTTTGGCGATATTACGGGCGACGGCGTAGGTCTGCTCATCAATACGAACAAGCGCGCCTTCATATTTGACCCTGCTGCCATTCGTGCCAATCCTGCCGCTACACCGTTTGAACGCAACTTGGCAGACGGCATGGAAGCCGTGCTCAATAACCCCGACAATATTGCGGCAGAGTTGCTCCGCAACAATCTGGGAAATTTTGCCCCAAGAAACGCCGTATTTAATCCGATGGCACACAATCTGGACGTTCGCCTTTCCTATACGCTTGACAAACAGACCTTTAAATGGTTAGGCAGCCAAAATTTGGAAGTAATAGCTGAGTGTTTCAACTTTTTGAACTTCCTCAAATCGGATTGGGGACGAAATAAGATTGTACCCGGCGGCAATCAGGTGCTGTTGCAGGCACTGGGCTTAGACCCGCTGGCAGAAGCGCAAGGACGCATTCAGTATGCCTACAACGTAAACCGCGCATTTGGTCAGGCCACTGCCTTCGCCAACCTGCCTTATCAAATTCAGATAGGCGTGCGCTACGGTTTTTGATAGTTTGTAAGCACGCTGTTGCTTAACCATACACAAACCTGACGGGGCTCTAAGTTTCGTCAGGTTTAATTTATTAGACTTTTTGGAAGTTAAAATACTGAAAATCAATTGATTGAAAATTTCAACTTGTAATTATGTAAGCCTGCGGTTAATTGGAAATTTTCTAATATCTGCTCTTTTTGCTTCACTCTG
>NZ_JAJPRF010000027.1 GCF_021206925.1 Rhodoflexus caldus
ATTTTTTGGTGAATCAGATTAGAAGCAGAGTGAAGCAAAAAGAGCAGATATTAGAAAATCTCCAATTAACCGCAGGCTTACATAATTACAAGTTGAAATTTTCAATCAATTGATTTTCAGTATTTTAACTTCCAAAAAGTCTAATGTTAGTGGGAAGTGTCATTTAAAATTACAGGCAACGTTTTCGGGCTTTGCGTTCGGGCGGGTTTCGGAGCACAAAACTGTCAACCAGCACTGAACTTGAATAGAAGCACAAAGCTCCAAGTTTGCACGTCACCCCGCCTGACGCAAAACCCGTGTTGGGCGTTCGTTCTTCTCTTTCTGTCAAGTGTTTTTCTTTTCAGTTATCCAAAACCTATGGTCTTTGTCAAGAAACACCACATAAAATACATTGTCTTCAAAATATCCTATTACACACTCTTTTCCCTGAATGTGCATAGAACACCACGCGATGTCTTCTGGAATATGTTTTGGGTGATAAAAATCTGATTTATCAGGAAATGTTCCTTTTGGATATTCTTTGATAATTTGTTGTCGGGTTGCTTCAATTCTGGTCAGTCCACAAACACCCTGAATTTTTCTAATGGCTAATGCAAGTAAATTTTCTCCTTCCCAAAGCTCAAACGATTGACCTTGATTACTATCAAAGTCTTTGAAACTTATGACGATAAATCTTTCTCTCTGACCTGAACGTAAATCAATGCTTTTAACTTCTCTTTTGTAGGAAGCAGCATTCCTTTCATTAAACTTGTTCTGCTTCCCTTTTCCCATAGAGTAAATCGTTTAATTTTTCATCAATGTCAAAGTATGGTATTGCTCCGTATTTGCCTTCAAAGTAATTTTTGTCAAATGCGGATTTGTTTCTGACTTTGTCGGTTTTAAAGTCGGCTAAAGAAAATAACTCGGAAGCTCCGAACTGATTTTTTTCTACAAACCAAATTTGGTCTCTTCTAAATGTCTCTTTGTTGAGCAAGGAAATGTCATGAACAGCACAAATTAACTGGGCTTTACTCTTGTTAAACTTGTGAAAAAAGTCAACAAGACGCAAGGTTAAATGACTATGTAATCTAGAGTCAAGCTCGTCTATGATTAATACTTTTCCGTTTTGAAGTGTATCATACCAAGGACCGAGTAAGTATAGAAGTTTTTTAGTTCCTTCGGATTCCTGCTTATCAAAGTTGAATGGAACAGTATCAACTAAAATATTGTTCTCATCGTATTTTCTATGAAAAGTGATGAGTTGGTCTCTTTTGGGTTGCTTTGACTGTATTTTCTGAATACTTGTAAGAAGATTTATTATTTCTTCATCTTTCTCTTTATCTCTTAAAGTTTCAAGGTCTATTTCGTTAACATCTTCTTCCGTTGTTGAAAGATTGGCTATCTCTAAGTATTTTACGAAATGTAAAACCCAATTAAAAAACTGTTTATCTGATTTTAATTTGTCAATAGTGTATCGTTTGTGTCCACGGTCATGAATTCCATTCACGAAATTGAATTTTTTGAACCAGTCCACGATATTTGTAGAAGTCTCTTTACCTAAAGTGGCTAAAAGGGAAAGAAATAAAACATTCTCTTTTACATCTTCTTCTTTTCCCAGTCCTTCTTTAAAAGCAGATTTGTTTACTTCAATCTTTTGTTGGTCTCTTTTGAATAGATAGACTTCTTTACTAGTTGTATGAAAAAGCCATTCGGCTACAATTTTGTCGTAGTCTATTTCAAATCCGTATCTATACTTAGTGTCTTTTTGAATGAAAGATATTTCAAAAAAGCTGGTGTCTTTCTCTGTCTTGGTATTAAGGGCGAATTTTTCTAATGGGAATTTTCTTTCGCTATTCTCCATTAAAGCATCTCTGAAAGAGTTTAGAACAGTTTGCTTCATGAAGCCCATAGCTTCAAGAAGATTACTTTTACCGCTTGCATTGTTGCCGTAAACCACTGCCGATTTTAAGAGATTAAGATTGGTTCCTGTCTCAATTATGTGTGTCTCTGGGTGTTCCTTAAAAGACTTGGCTGCCACCATTGAAAGTGTTGTTAAGTCTTTAAATGAAAGGAAGTTCTCTATGCTGAATTCTATTAACATGTCTTTTATTGTCCGTTTGAACTAGTCTGCAAATATACGTCATAATTTGAAATTTGCAAACTTTTTTCATATTTTCGTTTTTGATTGGCTGTTTTCTCCTTTTGACGGGTGTTTTAGAATGACGCCCAACGTTTTCGGGCTTTGCGTTCGGGCGGGTTTCGGAGCACAAAACTGTCAACCTGCACTGAACTTGAATAGAAGCACAAAACTTCAAGTTTGCACGTCAGCCCGCCTGACGCAAAACCCGTGTTAGCGGGTCGTTGTTCTTCTTTTCCCAGCATACTTTTACTCACTATCTTAGGTCAAAAGTCCTTGTTGCATCTGTATTAGCAGGTTTGGTGTGGCAATTGATACATTTCTGTCCTTTCATTCCAATAGAATAGGGTTTTGTTCCGTCCACATTCACTTCATACCATAACCATCCATTTCTTGCATACTTGTTAGATGTTTCCTTCTTCATAATAGCATATTGAATTAAATTTCCATTCAGTCCATCAAATGCTTCTTTTACTATAATTGTCCCATTGGGAAATATTGTTCCTTTTGGAAGCCTTCCATTATTGTCCAAAACTCCATTGCCAATAGTATTTATACGGACTCTTTCAAATTCTCTTGGTGAGTTTGAAACGGATTGAACAATTGTCGGGTGAAATACTGTGTACTGATAGTCTGATGTGTCCGCAATTGCTTGCATCAATTGAGTGTCTTCAGGAACTGGACCTGGATTAAGTTCTTCTCTGTTACAAGAATTTATTGTAATTACAGTTGCAAATAGAAAGAAGGTCAATCCAGATAAAAAATTCAATTTGTTTGTCTTCATATCTAAGTTATTTACTTTGCATGTGTTTTATACAATGCCCGCTAACGGTTTGCCGCTTGCCGCAGGTGGCGATTTAGAAGCACTAAACTGTCAACCTGCACCGAAGCTGAATAGAAGCACAAACTTTCAATTTTGCACGTCACCGCCACTTGCGGCAAACGGCTGTTAGCTGCTGCCTTTCTTTTCATCAAGTCGTTTTTTTAGTTTGTCAAGCGATATTGTTTGTTGCTTTTTTTCTTCGTCTGTTAGTTTTTTATAATCTTCTATTCTGTCATTGAGCGTTTTTAGTTGTCCTTGAATGGCATCTTCGTCATAGTCAATAAAAGTCATTTCGTAAAGGCAATGTGCTATTATTTCTAAATCTGAAAAGTTTTTAGTCGTCTCTGTTGCTATGTCCATACCAAGCCATTTGTCCCACTCTAAAAACTCTATTGCGTAACCGTTTGTAATGTCGTTTGGGTCTGGTATTTTTTTCTGTCCTGATACGTCAACGTATGTTTCTTTATCGCTTTCAAAGTTTGGGTCGCAGTCATATTCTTTCAAAATAATTTCTAACTCGTCATAGTCAGCCGGCTCGGTTACTTTAAGTTTTTCATAAATGTTTCTGTATTCGTCAAGCATTCTGTCTTGGTCGGGATACAGTTTTAGCAAGGTCAGCTCAACGCTAAGCCAATTGTATGATTTTATCAAGTCATATAGTTTCATTTTCCCTTGCTGTTATATTTCAAATTTAAAAAATTTTTTTTCTGTTCTGCGAAATGTTAGTTGGTGTCTTGCGATATGATTGTCAAACCGTTTAACTAAGTCCGTAAGACGGTGAATTACTGTCCCCCGAAACAGAAGTAGAGTAGAAGCACTAAACTTAAATTTTATGTTGTCGTTGAGTTAGAAGTCCGAAGGGGACAGTCATTCAACGTCTAATTGTTACTCCGTCAAGCCGTCTGAGTGTCGTGTCGTAAGGTTGCAGCTAACGTTTTGCCGCTTTGCGTTCGGGCGGGTTTCGGAGCACAAAACTGTCAACCTGCACTGAACTTGAATAGAAGCACAAAGCTCCAAGTTTGCACGTCACCCCGCCTGACGCAAAACCCGTGTTAGCGGGTCGTTGTTATCTTTTCGTCACTTTATATGGTTTTCCTTTGTCGTCATAAGTTGTCCATTCGCCAACAGGTTCTCCATTTTCAAAATGTCCTGAACGCTTTATTGTTCCGTCTATTCTGTACCATTCCCAATAACCTTCGGGTTTCCCGTCAAATATTTTTCCTTTTGACCATATTGTCTTGCCGTTAGCGTGATATTTTATGGTTAAACCGTCAACAACGTCTTGCTTTTTCTCTTTCATAAGGTGTCAGATTTTTGTTCTTGAATTACAGTGACACTGTCTAAGTTCGCTCCGTTGCTTTTTAAAAAAGCGAAGGTCAATTTATCAACTTTGCAGTCTATAAACTCGACTTTATTGAATTTGCGATTGTGCTTGAAAAATGAGTTTAAAATTGTAGCATTTTGAAATTTCACTTTTTTGAACGAACAATTTTCAAATGTACAATCTTCAATTTTTCCCTTAAATACAATCTCTGAAATACCAACATTTCTGAATGAAGTATGCTTAAATATAGCATCATCAATTGTGTTTCTGTCAAAATTACTATTTAGTATTTCGCTACCTGAAAAATTAGCTTTACTGAAATCACAATCTTTTATTTCGGTCAAAGTAAATTGACTGTCAATTAGTGAACAGTTCAAAAATGAATTTTTTGCCAATTCCGAAGATTGAATTTTACAATTTCTCATATCCGATTCTGAAAAGTCACTAAAGGAAATTTCATTGCTCTTAAAATTCAAACCTGATAAGTCTGATTTTATGAACTTACAATTCTTAATGTTAGATGAACTAAACTTGTCTTTCAAATCCTTTAAGCCCGAAAAATCAGCATCAATCCAATTTCCTTGGGACATATCCCAATTCCAATCAAATCGCTTTTTAGATTCTTCCTTTGATTGTTCGGTGTTCTGTCTGTTTGTAACAAGTTCAGTGTCTTTTTCAATAGTCAAACTTTGAAAAGTGTCTGAAAAATAATTCAAGTCCACACCAAAGATTTCAGCAAGGCGGTTGAGAACTGTAATGTCAGGTAATGACTCGCCACGTTCCCATTTTCCGACTGCTTGCGGGCTGATTGAAATTTTGTTAGCAAGTTCTGCTTGTGAAAGATTACTTTTCTTTCTTGCTTCGGCAATCTTGTTGCCAATAATTTTTGAGTTGAGCATCATATTTTTATGTTTTTAAATGATGCTGCAAAGTTATTTTGTCTGTGAGCGATACCATTAAAAAGTCTGCTACTTACAGTTGTAAAGTCGCTACATTCAGTTGTTTTCTGGCAACTATTGGTTGTTTTTAAGTCAGACTGTCTAAATAGTTCTGTTTTCAATCTTTTTTCTCTTGCTTGTTAGTCTGTGTTTTAGTTGTGTAGGTCTTTTTTACAATGCCCGCTAACGGTTGGCGGCTTGCCGCAGGCGGGGTTTTTTAGCACCACCGTTCATTTGGAAAACCGCACTTCAATTATACGAAAAAACTGTCAACCGAAGCACTGAACCCCCGCTTGCGGCAAACCGCTGTTACCGGCTGCCGTTCTTTTCATTTGTTTTCATTAAGTTTAAGTTTCATCATTATGTCAGTCTGTTCGTCATTGCCTAACTTGAAAATATGTTTATCAAACTCTACAAAACCGTTTTTCTTGTAAAAGTTTATTGCTCTCGGATTTTTTTCCCATACACCAAGCCAAACATAGTCAGCGTTTTTCTGTCTTGCGATTTTAATTGCTTGGTCATAAAGTAGTTGTCCAACGCCTTTTCCGTGATATTCTTTCAGCACATAAATTCTTTCAATTTCAACGGCTTTGTTGTCTTGCAACTCTGTCTGTGATTGTCCGAAATTCAGTTTTAAATAACCGATTACTTTGTTGTCAATTGTTGCGAAATAAAACTCAGAGTTATTGTCGCTAAGTTCTGTTATCAGTTTAGTAAACGAAAAAGCTTCGTCAAGATATTTGTTCATATTTTCTTCGGTGTTTCCCGAAGCGAATGTTTCGTAAAATGACAGTCTGCCGATTTTTTGTAATTCTTCAAGGTCGTTAGTTGTTACTTTTCTTATCTCAATGTTGCTCATACTTGTCACTAAATATTTTTGTCTGCCAAAGCGTTACTGTCAGTCGTCCGAAATTGTCTGTTTAGTCGTTAACCAAGTCCTGTCATACCTGAATTACTGTCCCCCGTGACTGAACTGAAATAAAAGAACAAAAGTTGAGAGTTTAACTGTCGCATACTAAAAAGTCCCGATGGGGGACAGTCATTCAGCGTCTAATAAAACTATCGTCAATGGTTGCACTGTCAGTTTCGCACGGTTGCCGGTAACGGAAAAATGTTTGCGAAGGGCGGGTTTAAATAGCGCTTCCCTTGCCCTACGCACACAGTTTACAGAAAGCACAAAAGCCTAAATTTAGCACATTAGCCCGCCTTTTCGCAAACATAATGTTGTCATCAGTTTTTTATTCCTCGTGCAGTATGCCAAGCACTTCATTTAGGGATTTGCCAAATACTCTGCTATCTATTGGATTTCCTTCTAATTGCAATTTACGCAAATTTTTCAGGCTTGCCAAGTTTTTGGGTATTGTTGTTAATTTGTTGTCTTGTAAGCCTAAATAAGTTAGATTTTGAAAATTCAAAATAGCCGAAGGTAAATTTGAAAGATAGTTATGTCGTAATTCAAGAACTTCTAATGCAGGAAATTCTAAAAAATCAGGCAACTCCGTTAATTGGTTTTCACTTAAAGTCAATTCTTGAAGTTTTGGACATTTGAACTCATAAGTAAATTTCCGAATATTATTTTTTGCCAAAGATAAATAAACAAGATTTGGCAATTCTTGCAAATATTTAGGAATACTCTCCAACTTGTTACCTGTCAAAACTAATCTTTTTAAGTTCCTTAGTTTTGTAATAGAATGCGGTATTTCAGTTAGTTCGTTAAAACTTAAAATAAGATGTTCCAAATGTTCTAACTCAAACAAGTTGATAGGCAAATGAGTTAATTTTGCATTTGAGAGATTTAAAAACTTGTCCTTATTATCTTTTGCAAATCTGATTTTGCGTTGCACATCTGTATTCAAATCAAAAACTGTAATGTTTGTATAAGAACTTTTTGCAACTAAAATACGCCCTGCTTTGAGCCAATGGGTTAGATTGTTAAGTGTTTGAAGTTGTCCGCCAAATATGTAATCATAGCCTTCGTTTTGGGCATATTCCACGGAAGCATTGATTAACTTTTTGCCTATTCCTAAGCCAAGAAATTTTTTAAAAACTAAAAGAGCAATTCCTTCTAATGCCTTTTTGTGTCTATACTCACCAATATCTATCTTGTACTCTATATGGATTTTATCTTTTCCAACCATATCATTTTTAAAAAGAGAAGAATAATTGCCTAATAGATAAAACCCTGCTAATTCACCACAGTAAGTTGCTTTCAATGAAATATCAAAGTTTGTTGCTTCTAATAAAGCATTTTTATCACTTTCATAGTTATACTGTTCATCATATTCAGAAAAATAGATTAGGGTTTCATCTACAAAAAAGTCTTTTTCCTGTTCCGATATGCCTACCGTAATAAGTATGTTTTCGCCTTTTTCATTCTTGAAATAAAATGGGTTTTTAGTAAGTAAAATTTTATGTCCTTCTTCTATACCTGCCATTTGTGGAATAGGTAGGTTGCCTCTCTGTTCAAATTCATATTTCAAATTTTCAAAGATTTCGCCTACTGACAAGTAAGGTCTGCTATTGTCCAAACCATTTTTTAGGATTTCAATTAGGTAGCCTGTAAAGTTTGTTGGGATATTAGGATTAGTAGGGTCAAAAGTTGCAGGGGTAAATTCATCTGCTGAGGTAACAATATAAGTGCCTTCAAATTTGTGAAGTTCTGACCTTAATTGGCTTTCCAAACTTCCCATATTCCCTATAATTTTACCACTGTGGCAACAGTCTAAAATGACAAGTTTTTGTCCTGCTTTGCTACCTTTTATAATTTCCTTGAAAGTATCTATGTTGATACCTGTATATTCAAGATGTTGTTTAGTTGTTTCAGAAGTCGTAAGATAAAGGTTAAAATTTTTGTCGCTAAGTATTCCGTGTCCTGAATAATAAACTAAAAGAGTATGATTTAATGTTTTAGCCTCTTTTGCCAAATCAACCAAAGTTGTTTCTATTTTGGTTTTACTTTCGTTTAGTAAAACTAAGACATTTTCACGAGGAATGCCTGCTATACTTTTATCTAACAAGTATTCCTTCAATTTATTGATATTTACTTCCACATTTGGAATAGGGCTAATACTTTTATCTGCGACAAATTCGCTTGCTCCTATAAGCAATACCTTAAACTTAGAATAATCCATTTCTATGAAAGGTTAGAGTTATCAGCAAGAATTAATTTAACTAAGTCCTCGACCTTCTTGGGGTCTTTGCCTGATAATTTTACATACTTTGTCTTTTCACCCTCTGAAACCTTAATTTCAATTTCGGTGTTGAAACTTGCTATGTATTTTTGTAAACACTTTACTAATTCCGTTAGTGGCTGACTTGCAGCACGAATAACGCCACTTACAGAGCCTAAAATCCCACCTGCTCCCATTTGTCCTTCTTGGTGTTCAGTTCTTTTAACAAGTAACTCGTCAAGGTCTTCTATTGACTGCTTTTCAAGAAAGTTTTTAAAGTTGATAACTTGTTTTTCGGCATCCTCACCAATGAGGGTTAATTCAAAATTGAGATTTTCCATTTCCGTTGTTTTGTTTAAAATTGATGACAACGGAAAAATGTTTGCGAAGGGCGGGATTAAATAGCAATCCCTTGCCCTACGCACAAAGTTTATAGAAAGCACAAAAGCCTAAATTTAGCACATTAGCCCGCCTTTTCGCAAACATAATGTTGTGGGCTGTTTTTTCTTTTTCAGAATGGTAGTTCATCTTCAAGTTCGCTGTTTTCTGTTTTACTTACGCTGGTTGTTTGGGCAGTCAATTTGTCCAACTCTAAAAACTCTCTCAACTTTGCAGGTAAAAAAGTTTCAGGATATTCTGTAAATGTCTGAACCGCACTAAGTATGCCCAAACTGTCTTTGTCGTCTGACTGATAGCCTAAAACTCTTTCAAGTTTTGGAATATTGAAATGTATTTTATCAATTCCAGCACTTTTTAGTAGTTTCCAATTTGTCGTAATCATTGCTTTTAAATTAGAACTTCTATCGTTTGTGCCGTCTTTTAGATACAAGTTACCTTGTTTTAAAGCATTTTCATCTAGAAAAGCATCAAGTTCTTTTATAAAATCGGTATCAAAATCCCAATCGTTGATTACAAAATAGTCTAATCCAAAATGTTTGCATAACTCAATCAATAAATACGCTGTTGCTTTTCCGTGATGTACTACAAAAGCAATATTCAAGAAACTAAGATATGTTTCAGCGTACTTCTTATCTCTTTTTGCTTTCTCAACTTCTTTTTCAATAGCAATTTTATAGGCTAAAACATCATTCGGTCCTTCTACTAATACAACTTTTCGGCTGAATAAAATCTTATTTAAGTTTGGTTCAACCGATTTAATGTAACTATTGAAATTGGCAAAAGATATAATTTCTTGCCCGTTAATATTTGTTGGCATAGTAGGTGAAAATTCACCAACATTATTATACTTAATGACGGTCTGCTTGCTCTGTTCGTCAAACTCTATCCGAATAATGCCTTTGGTGTCAAAAATATCAACCATTCTATCCGAATGTGTTGTGTAGATTACTTGATGCCCCCTTTCTGCTAAGTTACATAAAACCGTTTTGTAGAAATATTCTTGGTGATTTTCGTGTAAAAAACTCTCGGGTTCTTCAAACAAAAACAAACACTTATCATCTGTATTACTCTCTGCAATAGCCTGAATGACTGCCATTACAAACATTGAGATATAGCCATCTCCAAAGTGGTCAATTGGAATTAAATTTTCACTTTCACCATTCAAACCAACTTTAAAAATCATTTGTAGAAAAATATCTTCATAATCGGGTAAGCCGAAAACCACTTCACAACTATTATTTCTCAAATTAGTAGAATAATTAGCCTTAATCTTATCAATAAAGGCACTTAGTTGAGAGTTTTCAAGAACTTTATCAGTTGCTGTTTTAACTTCGTTTTCATAAGTTTCTTGTTTCTCAGCCATATTGCTATCTGTATCAACAATTTTCTTGATGTGTTTGGCTAAGAATGAAGTTAAATTACCCCAACTTGTTTTTCG
Source organism: Rhodoflexus caldus (assembly GCF_021206925.1). NCBI lineage: Bacteria > Pseudomonadati > Bacteroidota > Cytophagia > Cytophagales > Thermoflexibacteraceae > Rhodoflexus > Rhodoflexus caldus. The sequence goes on from NZ_JAJPRF010000027.1 coordinate 10,209, forward strand.
TGTGCTTATTTCTTCTTTTATGTTGTGAAAATTGATGTAGAAAATATTGTAATGTTTGTTCATTCCGAACATTGACGGTTGCATTCCCGATTTTAGTTCGTTATCGTCTATTTCTGTAAATATTTCATAATTTCCTGTTATGGACTTATTCATTTTTTGCTTGTTTCCATTTTTATCGGTATAATGGTGTTCAAATTCACTTCCTTCTAAATTGATTTTAATATTCAGATGATTGTTATAGTCTAAATTATGTGGGTCGTTTAGTTCAAATGTGTTTGCTTGAACAAACTTATTACCAATACCAAACAAAATACAATTTATCAGATTGGTTTTTCCTGAATTGTTATAACCTACTATCGCAATCGGCTTTTTGTAGTCTTTGTTTGGAAAGGTAAATTCTTGTTCTTTGCCAAAAGAACGGTAGTTTTTAATCTTGATAGAGTTTATTCTTATTTCTGACATTTAGTTTGTTTTTCGTTTCTAAAATAGCCCACAACGTTTTCGGGCTTTGCGTTCGGGCGGGTTTCGGAGAACAAAACTGTCAGCCAGCACTGAACTTGAATAGAAGCACAAAGCTCCAAGTTTACACGTCACCCCGCCTGACGCAAAACCCGTGTTGTGTGCCGTTATTCTCATTCTGCCTTTTCTATTGTCTGTAAAATGTATTTTGTTTTCTCTTTCTCTGTCACTTTCAATTCTTCTATTATTTCTTGGCAGGTCAGTTTGTAGTTAACAGTCTCAACTGTCACTCCTTGTAATGTCTGCCCCTGTGCTTCACCACTATATTCCTTCTCGTCGTCAAGGTTAAAAATTCTCCAAGTTCCTTTTTCAACGTCAACCTGCACAAAGAACCCTAAAAAGGTTTTCGTTTCTTCTGTCAGTTCTTCTGATAAGTTAAGGACTTCATATATTTTTTCGGCTTTTACCTTATCAATAATTGTCAAGTGAACCTTTTCTTGGTTAGGTGCAAACCATTTATGTTTTAATTTTATATCGTTGTCAATTAGCTTTTTGACAAGTTTTTTTAAACTACTAAGAGTGTGTCCTTTTACTGTTCTTAGCGAAGCAATAAAGTCGTCTTGGTTTTCAAAATCTTTTGTTATTTCATCAAATTTTTCAAGTCCTAACTCTATAATTGCGTTGCCCCACAGGTCTTTGTATGATGTAGAATATAGATGAAGATTGAAAGAGCTGTAAGAAGAAGCAAATGCACGTAACTTGTAATTGTTAGGAACATAAAAGGATTTTTTCTCTTTTATATTTCTCTGTGATAACGCTTTCTTGTAACTATTCTCAATGATGATTTGGTAAAGTTTAACAATGTCGCCAAGATTGTCGGCATCAATACTATAATTGTCTTCACTGTCAGATACAGCTAAATGAACAACAGCATTATTTTTCTCAATGGCTTCATTTAATATTAACTCTTCCCCTTGCAGTTGCTTTTGATAAATGAAACCTTCATCAGGTAAGTATTCGTCAGGAAGGCTTTCCCCTTCCCATATTTTAGCTTCAATAATTTCTTTAACTTGATTAAAGAATAACCAATTATTGATTTCTGGCTTTTCAAATATTTCTCTTAAATCAACCTTACCATTAATAAAGTTGCTAAGTCTTTTTGTTGAGATAGCTGTTGAAATATACTTAGTCTCTTGATTGTCTGTTGATATTAAAAGGCATAAGTAATTAGTCCCAACATTATCATATGCCACGAAAATTTCGGGGAAGTCATAGTAGACTAAAATTTGTGATATGGTTAATGTTGTTGTCATTGCAAAGTTGTTGCCGAAGCTATATCAAATGATTGAGTTCTCCACCAAGAGTAATGGTTAGGTTTAAAAGTCTGCAATACCAAACCATCATTATTGGTGAGTTCTAACTTCATTGCCGATTTGCCTTTGTGTCGTGGAAGTTTTAGAAGGTTTAAACATTTATCAATGTTGTCCCATACAGATAAAGAACGGGCTATACACTCCGAAACGTTTTTATACTCACAAGTCGGACAAAGTGCTCGTTGTGATTTGAAATCTTCATCAGTCGGTGGTGAAGTTTCGCAAAGTCTGTAAAACACAAGTCCGTTCGGGCCAAAAGCATTGTCCGGTGGGCATTGTTCTGGTAAGGTTTCACTCCAATTCATTTTTCGCTTTGTCGTCTTTTATAATGGCACACAACTAGATAATATACGCAACTCGCGTACACTATCATTGCAATGATACGCATTAGCAAGGAAACAAGCAAATTTATAAAATTAAAAATTTAAGTTGTTGAAAATGAGATTATTATGCCTTTTCGGCAATGCAAAATACGCAATGCGACAATACAAAATGCGTAACAGGGTAGTGCTTGCGTATATCTAACCGACAATACAAAATGCGCAATAGGCGATATTTATGCTTTTTTGTCCAATAACAGAAACTCTTCTGCGATTACTTCGGTAATATAACGCTTTTTTCCGTGCTCGTCTTCATAGCTGCGGGTTTTTAGCTTGCCTTCTATGTATAACAAACTACCTTTTTTGATATATTTTTCGGCAATATCTGCCATATTTCGCCAAAAAATGATGGTGTGCCAATCGGTTTGGGTGTGTAGTTGTCCTTGTTCGTCTTTGTAGCTGTCGTTGGTTGCCAGCATCAACTTAGCTACTTTTAGCTGATTGCTGAGTGTCTTTACCTCCGGTGCATCACCTGCATGACCGATAAAGGTTACTTTATTGAGCCCTTTCATAAACTAAAACTATTCTAAGGTGTCTAATGGACTTTTGATGTTAGAAATGTGCTTCTTGCTTACGTGTGTATAGCGTAGCGTTGTTTTGATGTCGTTATGTCCCAAAAGTTCTTGTATAAATTTAATATCTGTACCGCGTTCAAGTAAATGGGTGGCAAAACTGTGCCGCAAGCCGTGTATACCTACTTGCTTGTTAATCTTAGCTTTTTTCAGCGCATTTTTGAAGACTTGTTGCACGCTGCGTATGCTATATTGTTCGCCGTATTGTCCTTCAAAAAGATATTTTTTAGGACGGTATTTCCGGTAATATTCCCGTAACTGTTCCAAAATTGTTTCAGGCAGGTTTACATATCTGTCTTTTTTGCCTTTGGAACGTTCTATCAGAACTTGCATATTACTGCTGTCAATATCGGCTATTTTTAAATTGACAATTTCACTGACGCGCAGCCCTAAACCGTAACAAAGTTTGAGCATGGTATTATGTTTTAAATTGGTTGTTACGGCAAATAGTTTTTTCACATCTTGCGGACTAATTGCCTTAGGCAAAATAGTTGGCTTTTTAGGTCGCGGAATTTCTACAAATATTTTTTCTTTGCCCAATACTTGTTCAAAATAAAACTTAACGGCATTGATACGGCTGTGCAGGGTGTTTTCGGACAATTTCAAAGTATTGATACAGTAAAGAAAGTAACTGCGTTCGGCATCTAATTGCGTAACATCTTTATTTTTGAGAATTTGCAGCAATGCCCCAAATTCATTGCGATACGTTTTAATCGTATTAGGACTGTAACCTTTGAGTTGTAAGGTTTCTATGAATCGTACCATGGCTGAGTGATTAACCTGATGAATACCCAATAGGTAATCTTCATAATACATTGCTTTCGGTTCAATACCAAACTTTTGACGATAGGCAGGAATATCTAATACGTACCATGCCTTATGTGTCCGACTCCATCGCGCACCGGTTAAACTACGCACCCATTTGTTCAGCTCAGGTGTAGGTTTAAAATGGATAAAAATAACATGCTTATCCCGATGAACAGCGAAACGATAGTCAATAAGTGTCTTAAAGTCCTGCTCCATAGTAATATCAAATTTAGCTGTTTCAACCATCACTCCACCAGCGCCTCCCGCAGAATCTCCGCCGGATGCTGTGCCGTGCGCCCCGTGCCATCATGGATTTGGTGGCGGCAACTGGTGCCGGGGGCGGCTATCAGTGTACGGCTGTCGG
>NZ_JAJPRF010000028.1 GCF_021206925.1 Rhodoflexus caldus
AAAGTGCCCAGAAGAGGACTAACCAATAAAGACTTATGTAATTGACAGTCAAACACATGCCGACAAAACTACTTTGTTGTAGCCCTTTTTTGCTTCCTTTACAGCCTTTACAATAGTGCCTAAAAAACAAAAAAAGCCTTCCAAAACGCCCCTAAGTGATAGCCCTTTTCCGATTTGCGCCCCTTTTATACATCCGTTAAAGTCATTTTTTTATCAAGTGCCTGATTTTCAGTATATTGTTACTGATTAATGCCTGTCCTTTTTTGCGTTAAGCCATCCCGCCAAATTTGTGCAAAGTTCAAATCAATGCCAACCGTTAAGCATATATCTGTCATTACGCGGAAAGCCCTCAAAGCCATCAAAAGCCGCATGAGAAGAACCGCAGCAGCACAAGAGCCGCAGCCGGTAGGCATGATTACGGACAAAATTTTACAACACCTAAACCCTATCAAAAATGACCGAGAATTTCCAGCCCGTAGCCTACCGAGTAGATGAAAAAAGGAAAGAGGCTGCACGCAGTTTTTTGCGCCGCTATGTGGAAGCACTAAACGCCATTATTGCCGCAGGTATCGCACCCGAAGACGCGCCGTATTGCTTGCAAAAACCCGAACGGATAGACGAAGCACAGGCAGCCGGCTACAAAGCATTTATCCGAGAAATGCGCGAAAAGTACCCTGATTTTACCCAAGAAGCCTTAGAAAAAAGCACCGTTTGGCACGAGTGCAAACTCTTTGAGCAGGCAAAAGAAGAAGCTAAACGATTTGCCAATTTTGAAAAGCAAAACCCGTATCACTTTTACCAACTGAAACAAGACGCAGTTTTGACCCAAGACGGTAAATTTATCTTAGCCGATAATTGGGAACAGTTAGCCGAAGAAGATGCAACCATGTACGCCAAAACAGCAGGAGAATATGAGTATATAAAAATCGTGCAGGAGTTACACGCCTTACTCATACGGCTAAATAAGCATGATTTGAGGTTTCGGGATGTTGTTCACAGCTTTGCAAATACCTACTTTGAAAACACCAAAGCCAACCCGCCCGAAAAGTGGGTAATTAAGCCGATTTCACACCAGCCATACGGTAGGGCAATACGTGCGCAAATGCTGCATGACGACCGCCGAGCCGCATAAAGAGCCAACAGCATAAGCAGGAATTTGAAAGGTTGCAGCCGCAGGGTTGCAGCCTTTTTTGTTGGTACACCACCCGCAGGGCAGCCCCAAAGCCTTTACTCTGCAAGCATAATTTTTTTTCTAAAAATCCGAAAACTTGCTTGACAATTGGGCAAATTTTAACTTAAAACACTGATTTACAGTATTTTATGATGTCAATCAAGAATCAATTATCTATCAATCAAGAATCAATCTTGAAATCAAGATTGACAATTTGGAATCATTTGGTTTTTCTTTTTCAGGCAAAAACTTACAAACCGTAAAAGCCCATTATTGGAAATTTCCAGCGGTTTACAGCCGTTTCTGTTCCATAACCCCCAATCATATTACACAAAAAAACATGTGGAAATTTCCTTGTGCCGATAGCGTCGGGGCGGGTTACGTGTGCATTTGCACACCATGCAAAAAATCAAAAGACAGTTAAAAATCTGATAATCAGATTTTTAACTGCCTGATTTTTTGCAAAACCGAGACATTGCCATTTTTAGCCTAAATTTCCGTATAGTTTGAAGCCTTATGACACCCGAAGAAACCGCCCTTTATGCGCTGATATGCGCAGCTTTACAGACCAACGAACCCGCAGTTATTAACGCTACTTTGCAAAGCGTTGAAATTGCCTTGACAAATGCCATCCGAACGCAGGCACAGGAAAAGCCGACCGCACCCGAAGCCTCTAAACTTGCAGCCTGAAAAAAGAAAAGATTGCCGTAAAACCGCCCGCAGACCGTTTGCAGGCGGTTTTTTTGGTTTTGTAGCGATGCTTTATTGCTTGAAAAAAAGGGGTATACCACTTTTTGAAAAAAAAAGTTGGCTGCATTGGCTGCAAGGCATTTTTTGGCTTCTAATACTTTGTAAATCAATTAGTTAAGTGCAGCCAACTTTTAAAAATGACTTTGGCTGCACTTGGCTGCATTGGCTGCACTTTGGCTGCACTAAGACTCCAGCCCGACCAGACCAGCACAGGCAGCAATGGGAAGACAGCCCGCAGGCAATTTGCTTTGTCAGTCCGCAGTAATCCGCAGGCAGAGCCGACCGACACCAGCCCGACAAGAGAAAAAGCACTAACTTTATTTCCTTTGATTGAGAACCATGAAGCAGGACATTAAAACCCTTGACGAGTTTATAGAGGAACGATACGGCGCAATAGGTACACCGAAACGCAACAAATTTGAGCAGGGATATGCAAGTTTTAGAAGTCGTCAGACAGAGAAACCTAAAAGGAAGCCACGCAAATAAAACAGGCTAAAACGTTGCCCCCAACTGCCTAAACATGGTGATAGTATCAACATACGAAACCCCAACAGCATTACAGGCATCAGGGATTTTTACCTTGTTTTTGCGGTTTGGTTCGCTTATTTCCTGTGTAACCAATATCCGACTATCAGCAGCAGCAAGACAATAGGCAGTTAAAAAAGCGTCTGCCTCTGTTGCTTCCAAAAATTCATTAATTGCATTCGGCACGTAGTGGCTATTGCGTGAGATAGCCCATCCTATTACACTCCGATAAGCCGCCAGCACTTCGGGCACATCCGTAGCCCTAAAAAAATCAGTCGGTAAATTGTTTTTACACCAATCTTTCAAAGCATCATTTCCTTGATATAATTCATCTCTTACCTTATCAATGCTGATGATTCTTCCTTGTGAAGCAAGCTCCCTGATTTTGAGCCAAAAATTAACTGCCACATCAGGAGGATAATAAATCCGGTATGCCTGAATGAAAAAGTTGCTGTCTAAAACATATACCTGCATACCGGTTTACATTTTCTTGGATAAAAACTGCTCAAATGTATCGCCCTTAAAGCCCGTCAGCTTGCAGGCATCCCGATAGAGCAACTGACCGGATTTAAGCGCGTTCCTGATGTGGCTCATAAAAGTAAGGCTTACACGTTTTCCGGCAGTAGCATAGAAATCACCGCCGGAGCTTTGATTATCTTTTTTGCTTTGCTCCCTGCTGGCATAGGCATTATAGAAACCGAAAAAATCCGCACGGCTGATTTTGCCCGTATCCAACGCCCGCCGAGCCGCTACTATTTCGCTTACTTTGAAGTAACGCGCTACGGCTTTGTAATCTTTGTGCTGATGCCAGATTTCATTAAAGGCCGTTTCAGGTACAAGGAACTCCGCAGCCACACGATCACAAAGCAACTCCACAGGGTCATTAGCCGGTTGCAACTGCCGAAAGTCAAAACCCGCACTTTGCCCCGTCCAGATGTGTGCCAGTTCGTGCACAATGGTAAACATCTGCGCAGCTTTCCAGTCGGCACTATTGACAAACATAAACGGCGCGTATTCATCTACCAGTACAAAGCCCCTGCATTCGTCCACAGGAATAGCCCTATGGGTGTTATTTTCTACAACCCCGTTAAAGGTTGTGATAATGCCTTTATCCTCAATTTTCAGCGTCAAAAAGTCCTTTGCTTCCTGCCATGTTTTGTAAGCACTTGCCCAGTCATCAGCAAGACCGAGCGTCTGCCTGATATCGGCTGCAATCGCTTTGACATCGGTACTATCACGGAACTTACCTACGAAAGGCAACGGCTCAAATCCGTTGTCTTTCAGATAGTTTTTTAACCAGTCTTGCCGTTGTTGCAGCAACAAAACAGTATCATACACATTCAGACTAACGGCATCTGTTCGGTTGCCATTGCTGCGAAAAAAAGGAATCGGCAGCTTTTCTTTGGGAGGCTCATTTAAAAACAGGTAGCCGAAAGGCAGGTGAACTTTGCGAGAAAATTCTTCCAGTTGCTTAACAGTCGGTTGCTTTTCTCCCGTGAGCCATTTTTCAATAGTCGGGTTGTTTGCCACAAACTCCGGCACATTGTAACCCGCCCGCTGAATAGCCCAGTTCAGTATGTTTGCCTGTATGTTTACCCTTACTGCCATTGTTCAAAGGTAAATATTTGCCCCCTGATTTTTTCTTTTTTCAGGCAGAAATAACACCCGACAAAAGAAGCCGCAAGCCCTTACAGCTCGCAGCTTCTTTGTTTTCTTTGACTTTCTTTATTAGTGTAAAAATTACACTAATACCCCTGTCCTTTTTTTGTCCACTAATTGCCAACAAATTGCACCCAAAACCAAATAATGCCAATCATATGGATTTAAAAAAATGGCTCAATTTGCCCCAGCAAAGGCAACAGCCGACAGCCCCCACCCTTACGCAGCTCACAAAGGAGCACAATCTCTCCGCAGAAGAGCAGCAGTTTTATGCCGCCTTAAAGCAAGAGTTAGACGGCTTACGCGCCAAAGTTACAGACCTGCAAACGCAGCTTGCAAAAGCAAACGCCCGACTTGCAGCCGAAGGACTGCCAACCGTAAAGACTAACCAACCGGCAGAACAGCCCGAAAAACAAAAAGGCTATGAACCCGACGAGTACGACGAAGACGACAACCCGTTTTTACCCAATTGGATACGGAAAGCCAACAAGCAAGCCGATAGAAACCCCTTTATCAGAAAGTAACTTTTTTGTTTGACATGAAACCGACACCCGAACAAGTCCGACAGATTGCCGAGCAGTTCCAAGTACCGGAACACACCGCCGCCGTTTTGTGGGAAGTACGCCAAGAACTCCAACAACTCCGCACCGAAAACGCCATGCTCCGCAATCTGGTTGCCAACATCAAGCCCCTTGATTTTTTCTTGTTCCGTGTATGGTTTTGGCAGTTGAAGCAGCGCATCAAAAGCCTGTTTCGGATAGGATGATTTGGATTTTGTTCATGTTGAATTGGAAGAAGAAATAAAGCCGCCCGACCTTGTCAGGCGGTTTTTTTATTGAAGTGTACCCCTTCCAGCAGTTGCAGCCGTGTAAAATCTGCCGTTTCAGTTTCTACCTGTGGCATAAATTCCTCCAACATCTCTTTTTGTTTTTCAGGCGTAATTTCCCAAAGCCCACCGCCCAAATCTGCCGCTATGCTTTTCAGAAAATCCGCAGTGATTAAGTCATCCGCTACTAAATACATCAGCAGGTAATACAACGCCGTAGCACTGATTTTGCCTTGTGGAAAAATATTGACAAACGCCCGTGTAATGAGTTTGTAAAATACACTTGCCGTTAGCCGCAGAAATACCGCTTTGCAAGCCTGCAAGTTGCTTACCCGCCCCGCATGGTCTAAAAAATCGCTTTGCAACAACGGCTTTACCGTTTCCCTGAAATATTCCTGATTCAAATAATCAAACACGATATTTACCCTGTCCCGATAGACTTTCAAAGCCGCTTTGTACTCCTGTATTTCGGCTTCCAACGCTTGCACCTGTTCAGTATCTAACCGCTTTTCCCCGTAGTGCAAAATATCGTCTATCGTTACCCCCAACGCCGCCGCAATGCGCTTTAACTGTTCTACGGTCAGCTTATCGCCACGCTTTTCCAATCGGACGTAATTAGGTCTCTCAATACCGAGTATGTCCGCTACTTCATATTGCTTAATACCCTTTGAAGTCCTGATTGCCCTAATAGCTTCCGATATATCCATGTATCATTTTTGATATGCAAAGGTTTATTTTTTTTTCTTCTATTGCATATCAATTTGATTACAAAAAGTATATATTTGCATACTAAAAAAGTATCAATATGAGCAAGAAAGTTATTTCATTACGGATTGACGCAGGACTTCACGCCAAAGGCAAGGAAAAGGCAGCCGCCAACAGGCAGAAGTTTAACGGTTACATTGAAAGCCTGATAGAACGCGACACCCGCAGCAACGACAGCAAGGACAAAAAACCAGAAGAAAAATGAGTTTTAACGTCTTGTTTATCAACCGACCCGGCAGGCGCAAGAGCCGCGCCCGCATCTGTTTGCGCATTACCATTAGCGGACAGCGCAAAGAAATTGCCACAGGCATTACAGGCGAAGCTGCCAACTGGCAGCAGCACGAACAGCGATTTGCAGGCAGCGACAAAGCCGCCAACGCCCCGCTTTTAGCCCTGAAAAACAAAGCCATGCGCATTTATGCAGAAGCCGTAAACAGCAGCACCGAAGCCCAGCCCTCACTAACCGACTTTCTGGCACTTTGGGACACCACCGCCCAAAACGTCGGACTGATGGAATTGTACGATGAAGTAATAGACCGAAAGGAATTAGAAGCCTCAAAAGGTAAAATTGCAGCCCGAACGCTGGAACGCTACCACCGCACCCGCACGGTATTGCAAGAGTTTTTTGCAAGCGAAAACCGCCGCGATTTGCCCATCAAAAAGGCAGATATTCCGTTTTGCAACCGTTTTCAGGACTATTTGCAGCAACGGAACTACAAACCCGCCTATGTTCGCAAATTCTTTGTGCAAGCCAAGCAAGCCGCACAGTTGGCAATCAAAAAAGGTATTATCGCACATTCGCCAATGTTGCACTTTAAAGTACGTGTACCGCAAGGCGAACCGCCCGTTTATTTGACCCGCCCCGAAGTGCAGCGCATAGCCGCCACCGACTTTGTGCCGCATTCGGTACAGATGCAGCGCGCCGCAGATGTTTTTCTTTTTCAGTGCTACACGGGTTTAGCCTATGCCGATACGCAACGATTTGACGCAGCCCGCCACTTAGTAACCGACGAAGAAGGCAACACTTGGTTACACATACCCCGCGCCAAAACAGGCAACGCGCAGGAAGTACCCTTGTATGCCATACCCGAAGCCCGCCAGATACTGGAAAAGTACGGCAACCGATTGCCGCAAATCACTAATCAGAAGATGAATTATTTCCTGAAATGGATAGCCCAAATTTGCGGCATTAATAAGCCCATTAGCACCCACACAGGCAGGAAAACCGCCGCCACCTATTGGCTCAATAGCGGGTTCAGTTACGAGTCGGTAAGCCGCATGATAGGACACCACAGCCCCGAAGTTACACGGCAATATTACGCCCGCATCAACCGCCACAAAATCAAACAAGAACTTATCAAACAAAAAAGCGCCGGCACAGGAACTGCCGACGCTTCAAATCCAGCCCTCCAAACGCTTAATTTAGAAAGACATGGAAAACAAAATTAACGAAATCGCAGAACATTACGCGAATCAAGGCAAAGTTAATGCCCTTAGCATCTTTTCAAAAAGACAGTTTGAAATAGCAGCCGTAACGCAGCTATCCGCCCGCCCCTACTACGAAAGCCGCAAAGGTTTGTTTTTCTTTTGTGTGATTTTGGCTTTTGTCTGCCAAGTGGCAAGTGCAGTTTCAAGTTACAGTTTCTTTGCAGCTTTGGCAGCCGTGAAGCTAACGGGTTACTACCTGATAGCCGCAACGGTTTGCATCTTGCTGATTTTGGAAGCCGCCAAGTACTACCTGTTTAATGCGTTCTTTGCCGACCTTTTCAGGCTGACAGGCGCAAAAACCGATTTCGGTATCCTCATACCCGCCCTAATTGTATCGGTTGTTTCCATATACGCCAGCATCGCAGGCGGTGCAGAGCTTGCCACCGACCACAGCGCAGAGTTGGCAGTAGAAAGCCGCTTTGAAGCCCGTAAAAACGCCATTAGGGAAGAAATAAAAGCCATAACCGCCCGCAACACTTGGAAAGGTCAAACGTGGCTACCAAAGGCAGATAAAGCCCTTTTGCTGCAAAAAGAAAAACAGTTGCAAGCCGAAACCGAAGCCGAACAAGCCGAAAAGCAACAGGCACGGGAAAAAAACGAAACCAACGCCGCAGCTTATCGGTACGGCTTTGCGGGTTTTGAAGTGCTGTTTATTGCCGCCACCTTGTTCGTTTGGTTTTTCCGCAAGCGTGTAGCCGTAGAAGCCGAAGCCGCCACAGGTACGGCAACCCCGACCGCCCGTAATGCGCAAGCATTCGCACCCGACCCGCAGCAGATAAACCCCTACACAACCGACCGCCCCCGCAAGGCAAACCCGATAGGCTTTCAATTCGCATGGCAGCAGCCCAAACAGCAGCCGCAGGAAGAACCCGCCCCCGACGCAATGAGTAACAACGCAATGCGTACAGTACCCAAAGGTTGGCAGCAAGGCACTTGTGAACATTGCGGCAACCCGTTTACCAAGCGCACCACGTGGCACAAGTACTGCAAAACAGAGTGTAAAATAGCCGCATGGGAAGCCCGCACCGGCAAAGAGTTTAAGCCAAAAAGTAAAAAGCAGTTGGATTTGTTTTAAGCCCGCAGAGCCATGAGCAGAACCGCCCGACTTTTCAAAATCAAAGCCTATTTACAAGCACAGGGAGCAAAATACTTAGTAATTTGCTGTTGAAATGCGCAACTCTGAATAGTAACCGCTGTTGTATCCGCACCCCCAAAAAACAAGCGTAGTTACAAACCTAACCTGACTTTTACTTTTTAACCGCCCGCAGCTTAACGGCTCAACGGGAAAGGGAAACCCTTGTCCTTTTTTTAAAGACAAAGGCTGTCAAACTTTGCCAAAACGTACCAATATGAAACAAGCAACTTGCAGCCCGATTATCGGCAGAAAGGTTATTGCAGACTTTGAAAGTCGCACCATTACCATAACACCCGCACCCGACACGCCCGCCATTAGTGCCATCGGTACGCGCTTACTGCATTACACCGAAGTAGAACAAATTTTAGCCGTAAGCCGATGGAAACGCTACAAACTGCAAAAGGAAGGCAAGCTAACGCCCGTCAATTTCAACCGCAGCACATGGTACAACAAAGCCGAAGTTGAAACCCTGATGAAAGAGCGAATGCCTGAAAAATAAAAAAACGGCAGGGGGTAACCGCCGTTTTTCAAAATTCCCAATGAAAAGCCTCACAAAATGAAAAGCCTCACAATAAGATTACTGCACAAATGTAGGGCTTTTCATTGGGATAAAAAAAGGACAGTAATTAACTGATTATCAAATTTTTAAAATCTCAATTTTATGAAAAGACACTACATCCGTGTAGGCACACAGTACTACCTAATCGCAAAAAAGCCGCTCGCATCAGGCGATACTATCACAAAAATGATTGCTTGGTCAAAGTCTAACATCAAAGACGATGAAACAGACAAGGACATTTTGAAGAAAATTCCCAAGTACATTGATTTTGTTTGCATACCTGGGCATCTGGATTACCGACAAACGATAGGCGAATTTTACAATTTATACGAGCCGTTTCACCATAAGCCCGCCCCCGGCGATTGCTCAAACTCTTTGCGGTTCATGCGCCACATTTTTGGCGAACACTACGAGTTAGGCATAGATTACATGAAGTTACTTTTGGAAAAGCCTATCCAAAAATTACCCGTTCTTTCTCTGGTTAGCCGCGAGCGCAACACGGGCAAAACCACATTCCTTAATTGGCTCAAAGCAATCTATAACGGAAACATGAGTATTTGCCGTTCCAAAGACTTTGAAAGCCAATTTAACAGCGAATGGGTTTACAAACGCATTATTGCTATAGATGAAACTTTCCTTGAAAAGAAAGCGACAACCGAAACCCTCAAAGCCCTTTCCACCGCCCGCACTATCGTAAGCGAAGCCAAAGGCAAAGACCGCGAACAAGTAGAATTTCATGGCGTTATTGTGCTTTGCACCAACAACGAAGCCGACTTTGTCAAGATAGACGACGAAGAAACCCGCTACTGGGTGCGCAAAGTCCCGCAAATGGAACAGGAAGACCCCAACTTTTTGGACGAAAAATTAATACCCGAAATACCAGCGTTTTTGCACTACCTGACACAATGGAAGCTAACCACCGAAAAGCAAGGCAGAATGTGGTTCACACAGGCGCAAATTTGGACGGAAGCGCTTGAACGGGTAAAAGTCGAAAGCCGCAACACGCTTGAAAAAGAACTTGAAATTATCATCAGTGAAAAGTTAGACGAATTCGGGTTAGACGAAATCCAATTTGCCGAAAAGGATTTGATTGAGTTGCTCAAATCCGAATCAAACATCAGAGCGCACCGCAATCAAATCAGCAAGGTAATCCGCGAAAAATGGGGCTTGCAGTCAAAAAACAGTACCTACAAGCATTACTACTGGATGGACGGACAAAACGGCGAAATCTTGTTAGGCAGCATAACAAAGAAGGGATTTTTCTTTTCATTCAATCGGTCATTATTTGAAAAGTACAAAAACAAGACTGCCTAAAAAGTGCCGATACTCTGCAAGCATAACATTTTTTTTCAAAAATCCGAAAACTTGCTTGACAATTTGCTAAATTTTGACTTAATACACTGATTTACAGTATTTTATGATGTCAATCAAGAGTCAATAATCTATCAATCAAGAATCAAGCATAAAATCAAGATTGACAATTTTGAATCAAGCGAAATTTTAACTTGACAGTTGATTGACAATTATTGACTTCAAAATTGACAGTTAAAATATTGAATATCAAACACTTAGGCGAATTGTCAAGCAAGTCAAGCATGTTTTTCAAGTTCTTAGAATTTTTATTATATGCCTGTTTTCTTTTTAAAGTACAAAACCTAAAAAACAAAAATGAACCCCGAAATAACCGCCGCCAGAGCCTACCCGATAACGGACTATTTAGCCGCTAAGGGCATACAGCCGGAAAGAACAACGGCAGGAAAAGCGTTTTTCTATTCGCCATTCCGTGCCGAGCGTACCCCCTCATTTTGCGTTTACCTCAATTCCAACCGATACCAAGACTTTGGAACAACCGAAAAGAGCAGCGACATTATCAGCCTTGTAATGAAGTTAGAGGGTTGCAGCTTCAAAGAAGCCGTCAGCAGATTATTAGCCGCACAAGGACAGTTTACACCCATACGGGAACAGTTTACACCCGCAGACCCGACGCAAAGCATCAGCCTTAAAAAAGTAAAAGCCCTTGAAAACCGCGCCCTATTGCAATACATGGAAAGCAGAGGCATTAACCCGCAGTTGGTACGGCTCACAGTGCCGCAACTTGGCGAAGGCTATTTTCAAACCAACAAAGGCAGCAACTTTTTTGCAATCACATTCCGCAACGACAAGAGCGGCTACGAATGGCGCAACGGCACGGGCAACAACGGCAAAGGGTATAAAGGTTGCATCGGTAGCAAAGCAATTAGCACCGTACACGGCACAGAAGGCAAAAACTGTATCGTTTTTGAAGGCTTCTTTGATTTTCTTTCATACTTGCAAATGCACAACAGCAGCCGCATGAAAAGCGATGCGGTAGTATTAAACAGCGTATCAAACAGCACAGCAGCAGCCCCCACACTTGCAAAGTATGACAGGGTTTATTTGTGCTTAGACCGCGACAAGGCAGGCAATGAAGCAACCCAACAGTTGCAAAGCATCTTACCGCAAGCGCAGGACATCCGCAGCAAAGTAATTACCCATCCCGACGCAAAAGACGTAAACGACCAGCTGATAAGAACGAGGTAAGACCACCGCCAACCGCAGGCATATAAAAGCCGTTTGCAGCGCATTGCAAACGGCTTTTTGTGTTGGTAAAAAGTGTGTCCCGATTTGAAAACGCATCCCGAATAAGGATTTTTTACGCCCTGCCAGACCAATAAACAGGGCACTAATTGTTACAGCTTTTCCCTTTTTTGTTTTGCAGCCAAGTGCAGCCAAAGTCTAAAAAAAGTCGGCTGCAATCAACAACCTGATTTACAGACACTTAACAAAAATTGCAGCCAAAGTGCAGCCAAGTGCAGCCAAAGTCATTTTTAAAAGTTGGCTGCACTTAACTAATTGATTTACAAAGTATTAGAAGCCAAAAAATGCCTTGCAGCCAATGCAGCCAAGAAAAAACGTGCAAAACACCTATACCACTTGAACAAGAAAATGGCATGTTTCCCTTTTCCGTTTGGTGTCCCTTTTTCTGCCAACAAAAAACCCGCTTAGAGATGCTTCTAAGCGGGTTTTTAGTGCGAAAGTGCCCAGAAGAGGA
>NZ_JAJPRF010000029.1:2500-5051 GCF_021206925.1 Rhodoflexus caldus
ACGACTCAGAGACCGATAGTGAACCAGTACCGTGAGGGAAAGGTGAGAAGCACCCCGGGAGGGGAGTGAAATAGAACCTGAAACCATACGCTTACAAGCGGTCGGAGCCCTTTCGTGGGGTGACGGCGTGCCTTTTGCATAATGAGCCTACGAGTTGCCGTTACTGGCGAGGTTAACCGCATGAATGCGGGGAGCCGGAGCGAAAGCGAGTCTGAATAGGGCGATAGAGTCAGTAGGGGCAGACGCGAAACCTTGTGATCTACCCTTGGCCAGGGTGAAGTTGGGGTAAAGCCCAATGGAGGCCCGAACCGGTAAACGTTGAAAAGTTTTCGGATGAGCTGAGGGTAGGGGTGAAAGGCTAATCAAACTGGGAAATAGCTCGTACTCCCCGAAATGCCTTTAGGGGCAGCGTCGGCAAGGGTTTACAGAGGTAGAGCTACCGATAGGACTAGGGGGCTTCACCGCCTACCAAATCCTGACGAACTCCGAATGCTGTAAAGTTGTGTCGGCAGTGAGGGCATGGGTGCTAAGGTCCGTGTCCGAGAGGGAAAGAACCCAGACCATCGGCTAAGGTCCCCAAGTATAGACTAAGTTGAACAAAGGCGGTACGGCTACTGAGACAGCCAGGATGTTGGCTTGGAAGCAGCCATTCATTTAAAGAGTGCGTAACAGCTCACTGGTCGAGTGGCCGTGCATCTATGATAAACGGGCATCAAGTCTATCACCGAAGCTGTGGATCTGTAAAGATGGTAGGGGAGCATTCTGTTGGCGGAGAACGATTGCTGTGAGGCAATCCGGAGCGAACAGAAAAGCAAATGTAGGCATAAGTAACGATAAAACGGGTGAGAAACCCGTTCACCGTAAGGCTAAGGTTTCCTGTCCAACGTTAATCGGGGCAGGGTTAGTCGGGGGCTAAGGCGAACCCGGGAGGGGTAGTCGATGCACAACAGGTTAATATTCCTGTACCGGTCTACTTAGGTTCAGATGACGGGGATGTATAGTGTCTGCGCGCAGACGGAATTGCGCGTTAAAGTTTTCGGACGAAAGTACAGCGAACCTTCGGGGGGTCTGACAATGGCATGTAAATCCTCCAAGAAAAGTTTGACACCGATGGGAAGACCGCCCGTACCGCAAACCGACACAGGTAGCCGAGGAGAGAATCCTAAGGTGCTCGAGTGAGTCATGGCTAAGGAACTAGGCAAAATGGCCCTGTAACTTCGGGAGAAGGGGCGCTTCCTCTTGTAAGAGAAGCCGCAGTGAAAAGGCCCAGGCGACTGTTTAACAAAAACACATGTCTCTGCAAAAACGAAAGTTGACGTATAGGGACTGACACCTGCCCGGTGCCGGAAGGTTAAGAGGGGATGTCAGCGCAAGCGAAGCATTGAATCGAAGCCCCGGTAAACGGCGGCCGTAACTATAACGGTCCTAAGGTAGCGAAATTCCTTGTCGGGTAAGTTCCGACCTGCACGAATGGTGTAACGATCTGGGCGCTGTCTCAGCCATGAGCTCGGTGAAATTGTAGTAGCGGTGAAGATGCCGCTTACCCGCCACGGGACGGAAAGACCCCGTGCACCTTTACTGCAGCTTTGCATTGCCACCGGGCAAGCGGTGTGTAGGATAGGCGGGAGACTGAGAATCGGTATCGCCAGGTATCGTGGAGTCGACGTTGAAATACCGCCCTCTGCTTGTTTGGTTGCTAACCCTTCGGGGGACAGTGCATGGTGGGTAGTTTGACTGGGGTGGTCGCCTCCAAAAGAGTATCGGAGGCTTCCCAAGGTTCCCTCAGCACGCTTGGTAACCGTGCGTAGAGCGCAATGGCATAAGGGAGCTTGACTGTGAGACTGACAAGTCGATCAGGGACGAAAGTCGGGCATAGTGATCCGGTGGTTCCGCATGGGTGGGCCATCGCTCATAGGATAAAAGGTACGCCGGGGATAACAGGCTGATCTCCCCCAAGAGCTCACATCGACGGGGAGGTTTGGCACCTCGATGTCGGCTCGTCACATCCTGGGGCTGGAGAAGGTCCCAAGGGTTCGGCTGTTCGCCGATTAAAGTGGCACGCGAGCTGGGTTCAGAACGTCGTGAGACAGTTCGGTCCCTATCTGTGGTGGGCGTAGGAAACTTGCGGGGGGCTGTCTTTAGTACGAGAGGACCGAGATGGACAGACCTCTGGTGTACCGGTTGTGCCGCCAGGCGCATCGCCGGGTATCCACGTCTGGAAGAGATAAGCGCTGAAAGCATCTAAGCGCGAAACTCGCCCCAAGATGAGGTTTCCAAGAGGATGGTTAAAGACGATGACCTTGATAGGCTGCAGGTGTAAAGGCAGAAATGTCAAAGCTGAGCAGTACTAATCGTCCGATATCGTATCATAGACTACGACATGTTTTACTCTTTTTTCCCTTGTTTCATCGTGTCAATCGGCACAGTAAAGATATCATGGTGGCTGTAGCACGGGTGTTCACCTCTTCCCATTCCGAACAGAGAAGTTAAGCCCCGTAGCACCAATGGTACTGCCGTAACAGGTGGGAGAGTAGGTCGCCGCCAGTACTTT
>NZ_JAJPRF010000030.1 GCF_021206925.1 Rhodoflexus caldus
AGCCTTACATTTCTTGTCACTTTTAAGATTATGAAAAATACTTGCCATAGTTATATAAATTTGAAAGAATCACCAAGTAAAATTAGGTAATTCACTGATAATCACCAACCAAAAGGTCTATAGCACTCCCCTTGCCCTACGTACAATGTTTATAGAAAGTACAAAAGCCTAAATTACGCACATTAGCCCGCCTTTTCGCAAACATAATGTTGTGCGTGGTTTGTTCTTTTTCGCTAAAACGCTACCCTTATTTTTTCTACTTCCTCTTTGGCTTGTTTGCGAAGTTCAAAAGAATAACGGACTTTTTTGCTTATTTCTTGCAAAACTTTCTCTTCGGGTAAATAAACCAAAATTCTGCCTAAATCGTAGTCGGAAATGTTCGGAATGGCTGCACCTGTGCGGTACATAAAAACTTGTTTCAAAAACATTTCTGTTCGCAAATAATAGAGCAAATAGTATAAATCTACTTTGCAGTTTCGCAAAATTCTGAAACCATTGGTACAAATATTACCTTCATAGTCTTTTGTTACTAAGGCGGTGGCGTGTTTGCTTGTTCCTATGGAATTGCCTGCTACTGCTGTCAAAATATCATTTTCTCGGACTTCATAACTTGCTCGGCTTGGCAATTCGTGAACTAAATAACTTGTTGCATTGATAATCTCGTAACTATGCGTATTGATGTCCGAAAGTTCTATGTAATCAACCGTACCATTTGCCTGTGAAAGTTTTTTGCTTTTCGTTTTCACTATTTCGCAAAGGTCTGAAAGTTTTACGGCATTTAGACTTTTGAGTTTGTTAAGCAATTTTCGGTTTTCGGGTGCGTAATAATCAAAGTCAAATCTTCCGTTGAGTTCAGCCACAGGAAATGAAAAACTGTTTTCTGTTTCTATTTCGTTGGTTTGTTGAAATGTTTTGTAATCTTGAATGATTTTGCTAAAATCTTCGTCCAAAATTGGCTCTTTGTTTTTGTCTTTCAACAAGTTGCCAAATTCATCTTTTTTGTAAATGGCTGTACCGTTTTTGTTGCCTTGATAACCTAACTTGGTAACTCTGCCAAAAAATACTTTTTTAGAAATATCTTTTTCAGTTTCTTTTTGCAAAAATAAAATAGATGTTTTTACGCCTGTTCCAAAAGGTATAAAAGTTTCTTGTGGCAAATTGACTACTGCCAAAACTCTTGCTTTTTGCTTGATAAAAATACGCAAATATTCCAAAGATGGATTTTCAAACATTCCATTAGGCAAAACGATTGCCATTCTACCACCTTCTTTCAAAAGTTGCAAACATCTTTCAATAAACAGGATTTCAGGGGTTTGTCCTGTGTGTAAAGTTTTGGTTTTGAAAAAGCCCCCCTCATTCCCCCCAAAAGGGGGACGTTCTTGTTGGCTTTGCCACTTATAGCCTAATTCATATTTCCGCAATAATTTTTCATTCGTAATTTTTCCTAATGTGCCAAAAGGTGGATTTGCTAACACTATATCCATTTGGTTTTCAATTGGTTGTCCAAAAGATAAAGCCAATTCGTCCAAGTCTTCTAAGGAATTTTGAGCAACGATATTCAGGTTTGTATTGCACTCTAAAAGCAACTTCATTTTGGCAATCTTGACTATCGTTTTATTGATGTCAATGCCGTAAAGGTTTGGGATAATTTCTTGTTTAGAAACCTGAAAATTATCTAACAAGTATTGATAGGCGGAAAACAGAAAACCGCCACTACCACAAGTCGGGTCAATGATTTTTTCGTGAGGTTGCGGTTGCAAGAACTCCACACAAAAATTTATTACAGGTTCGGGGGTAAAAAACTGTCCTCTGTCTGCTTTTTCGGTACTCGCCAAAAACTTCTGAAACGCCAAACCTTTGGCATCTGTGGTATCCGAAAAATCTACATTTTGCAATTTATTGACTGCAAAAGCCAAACTCGCAAGGCTTAGTTTTATCTTTTCCGAAGGCTCAAAAACATCTGCAAAACTTTCTATCGTTTTTTGAAACAGATTTTCTATGCGTGCCAAAAAGGTTTTACTTTTCTTGCCTGCCTTAATCTCTGCAAATTCCTCACTGCTGACAAAAAAATCTTGTGTATTTTCTTTCTCTGCTAAAACCTTGATAAACAAGATTTTCAGCATTTCGTCTAATGCTTGCTGTGCCGAAAGTCCGTCATTAGCATAAATGCTATTGTGGATTTCAGAAAACTTTTTGAGTAAGGAAGTTTCTT
Organism: Rhodoflexus caldus; assembly: GCF_021206925.1. Classification (NCBI taxonomy): domain Bacteria; kingdom Pseudomonadati; phylum Bacteroidota; class Cytophagia; order Cytophagales; family Thermoflexibacteraceae; genus Rhodoflexus; species Rhodoflexus caldus. Next base: position 2,213 of record NZ_JAJPRF010000030.1, read on the forward strand.
TTTGAAGGTCAAAGATGAGTGGCTGTTCCATAGCGTTAGTATTTTTGCTCTCTTTTCTTAAATGCTTCTTTCCCGCCTTCAAGATTGATTAGTTTTTCCCTTGTGGCTAAATTTTCTATGGTAGTCGGGGTTATTAGCGTTACATTGTGTTCGTCCATCTCCAAAATATGTATCAACTCTGCATCACCGTTGATTACAAAATTGGCGTTGTGGGTAGCGAAAATTATTTGTCGTTCTTGCTTTTTTTGCTTGATAACATCAACCAAGTAATTGGAAATGAGCATACTATCCAAGTGCGCTTCGGGTTCGTCTATGATAATAGGGCTATTACCAAGTGTAAGCAAAATCACCAAAGCAGCGGTACATCTTTGCCCAAATGATGTTCTTTCCACAGAACGCCCATCATAAGAAACATTGATTTGCTTATAGTTGAAGGTGTCCCATTTGTGTTTTTTCACTAAACAAAGAAAAATATCAAAATTTTCTTTGTCTTCAAGCACTTTCAATAAAGCATCACGGGCATCACTTTGGTCTTTATTTTTTCTGATTTCATCAAGTAATTTTGTTTGATAATTGTCATTCCCGACAAATTCAAAAGGCTCTGCAATAGAAAACAAAGCATCACGAATGGTTGTGCTGTTAAGTTTGCTTGGTAACTCGTCATTGGTTTTAAACAAATCCCTAAACTCCTCAAAAAGTTTATTTTTGGCTGTTTGAGTGTCAAAGGTGTATTTCAAAGTAATAGGTTTTACCAAAATAGTGGAAGTGCTGATATTTTGCAAACTTTGACTAATAGGGTCGATTTGCCTTTCAAGTTCTTGCTTGTAAGTTTCACTTGCTTGGCTAATTTTCTCAAAATCAAATGAATTGATAAAATTTTCAAGTGTTTCAATTTCTTGTTTTAGTGTTGTTATTTCTTGCTCTGTTTTAGCAACTTGTAAGTTGGCATTGCTAATGTCTTTTGAGTCGGCATCAGTAATTCCTTTTGAACGTAAATATTCGTTCATCTTATTTTTCTGTGTTTGCAATTCAGTTTGCAAAGAGGAAATCCTGCTTTCTGCTTCTGTAAAATCTTTTGCTTGTTGCTCTATTGTTTTTAATTGCGCAATAATTTCAGCCTTCGCTGTGGCATAAGCATTTTGGACTTCCGTATTTTCAATTTCTGTTTTTATAATTTCAGAAATTTTGGCAAGCAAAGCATTGTACTGATTTTTAGATTGCTCTATGCTTGTAAGTTCTTTTTGAAAAGTATTGATTTGGTTGCTGATAGTTTGGTATTCCTCGCTTTTATCATAATCAATTTTTGACTTGTGGGTTTGTAAGTCCTGTTCTTTTGCTTTGAGTGCCTTTTTCTGTTGTTGTAATTTTCGTTTCTTGCTTATCAAATCCGTAAGGTTTTGTATGGCACTCTCTAAGGCTGTTTGATTGCTTTTCAAAACACCATTATTTTCTCTTTCATCTTGTTTGATAAGGCGATTGTATAAGGCAAGCGTCAAAGCCTCACTATTTTTAGCAAAACTCTCTATTTCATTTTGGCTGATAAATTCAATAAATTGGGTATCAACATTTGAATCAACTGCAATAATTGGCTCTTTCAAATCTATTGCCTTGCCATCTTTGTCTTTGATTTGCAAACCTTCTCTTTGAAAAAAGGGCGTACTTTTGGGAAGTACATATTTTTCTAAAATACCTAACAAAGTACTTTTTCCTGTACCACGTCCGCCAATAATACAAGTTAAATTGGGGCTAAAATACAACTCTCTTGTTCCTTTCAGACAAAAATTATGGCTAATATCTTGATTTGTTTCTTTATCCCTAAACACAAGTTGTGTAGTTTCAGGAAAGTTTAGGTTAAGCTTTTTGATTTGATATAAAGGTTCGGCGGGTTTAGTTTCCTGTATTTTTACCCTATGTTCAGGCTCAAAAATAATTTGTTTTAAACCCTCAAAAGTTGGGTTGGCTTTTATCCAAGTGAAACTACCTATTTCATCTACTTTATGAGCATCAGAAGTATACACAACAGGCTTTTGAACAGCATTTTCATATCTTGATTTATCAAGAAAATGATTTCTGTCTTGGCTACGCCCAAAGAAAAAATGAGCAGATTTATCAAATATTTGGGCAATAGCCACACTTCTACCTTCTTTGTTATTTGAACGGAAACCGCCGTAACCGTTTGGGCAACAAACTATTAGATAATGCTCATATTCTGTAAAATCTGTTTTTAGTTGATTTAACAAAGTTTCGTCGTTTACAACTGCTGTGCTAAAATCATTCTCACTATTTAGGGCATTGCAATATGCATTGGTTTTGGTTTGTAATCTACCTAAAAAATTATGAATTGCAGTGCTATCAACTTTATCAGGGTTGAAAATGATATGTAGGTTTATAAATTCGCCACTTTTGTTAGGTTGTGCAATGCGAAATTCTAAATTCGGCAAAACTAAAATATTATGTTGGTTGAGTTTTTGTCTTACAGTTTCTAATTCATTTTCAGCAAAACGAAAGTAGTTAGTTAAGCCAATAACTCTGATTTCATTATCTATAAATTTTTGCACCCAACTATTCCACTCATTATTGAATTGATTATTTAGGTGAGTCATTGGGCTATGTACGTGCAAATCCCACTTTGCCCACTCTGAACCTTTTGGGTAATTGTTGTAATTCGTCATTAGACTTTTTGGAAGTTAAAACACTGAAAATCAATTGATTGAAAATTTCAACTTGTAATTATGTAAGCCTGCGGTTAATTGGAAATTTTCTAATATCTGCTCTTTTTGCTTCACTCTGCTTCTAATCTGATTCACCAAAAAAT
>NZ_JAJPRF010000031.1 GCF_021206925.1 Rhodoflexus caldus
AAATAAAACTCAGAGTTATTGTCGCTAAGTTCTGTTATCAGTTTAGTAAACGAAAAAGCTTCGTCAAGATATTTGTTCATATTTTCTTCGGTGTTTCCCGAAGCGAATGTTTCGTAAAATGTCAGTCTGCCGATTTTTTGTAATTCTTCAAAGTCGTTAGTTGTTACTTTTCTTATCTTAATGTTGCTCATACTTGTCACTAAATATTTTTGTCTGCCGAAGCGTTACTGTCAGTCGTCCGAAATTGTCTGTTTAGTCGTTAACCAAGTCCTGTCAGACCTGAATTACTGTCCCCCGTGACTGAACTGAAATAAAAGAACAAAAGTTGAAAGTTAAACTGTCGCTTAGTAAAAAGTCCTGATGGGGGACAGTCATTCAGCGTCTAATAAAACTCTCGTCAATGGTTGCACTGTCGGTTTCGCACGGTTGCCGGTAACGTTTTGCCGCTTGCCGCAGTGGGGGATTTCGGAGCACTTCACTGTCAACCAAGCACAAACTTTGATAGAAGTACTGCACTTGATTTAACCACGTCAGCCCCCATTGCGGCAAACGGCTGTTGGTGGCTGGCATTCTTTATTTGTTTGCAAATTCGTGCCATAAGTTAAATTTCTTGGCGTTTGTCAGTAACTTATTCCATTCGTTTTCGTCTGTCATTGGTGCAACAACTGTAAATTCGTCCACAAGTTTCCAATTTGAAGGCAACATTTTATTTAATATGTCATTTGTTATCATAATTGGTTGCTCGTCTGAGGTATGTAACAAAATGTAGTCATACTTGTCAATTATATAGTCAGTTTCATTTGTTAGAAGTTTCACTATTTTCTTGTCGTCTTCAGAGTTTCCGACCTGCATAATGTTACCGTAGTCAAAGTTTGGTATTTGATAATTTACTGTCAAGATAATTTCAAACATCTTGTTTTTTAGTTGTTCGCCTTTAAGTCCCTTAAATTGCTCGTGCAATCTTTTGCCAAAATGAACTTTTCTAACAGGTCCATAAATAGCAATATCTTCGTGTTCTCTTGATAATGCTTGAATGGTTTCGCAGTCGTGAATTTCTGCTTCTGCTATTCTGTAGTTGTCAAAAATGGGGAAATCAGAAATTTGTTCTTCATCTTCGTCAATGATTATTCCGTCTGTCAATGCTATAATTTCTGCTATAATTTTATTTGTCAAATCGTAATCGTGTTTATTTGAAAGAATAGTGTTTCTAACTTCAATGTAGTCTTGTTCAAGAGTAATATCAAAACCTCGTGTAGATTTTCCGTCAATCCAAAAGTAAAATACGCCTTCGCCTCTGTCTTCATATGTTGCACCTTTAATGGTAGAAACGAATTCGTCAAGTCTTGAAATGTCAAGAGGTCGCTTGTAAATGATGTAATGTATTAGGCTCATTTTTTAATGCTTGTTGTTAGTTTCAGTGTCGTCACTTATGCTTGCCACCAACTAACGTAATATACGCAACTCACACACTTCTCTGCAACAATATTGCTTACCAATTAACACGCAAGTTAAGTAGTCCCCTAATAACAAGCAACTTGCTTATAGTTAGACTTTTAGCCGCTATTGACAATATGAAATGCGCATTGCGTCAATACAACCTGTCCAATGAAGATATGTACTGCGTGTATCCAACCGACAATACAAAATGCGCAACATCATACACGCAACTTTTCGGCTCACTTTATGCTTACAGCAATACTACTTATTTCTTTGCCAATAAACAAGACTAAAACACGAAAAATTCATCACTCCACCAGCGCCTCCCGCAGAATCTCCGCCGGATGCTGTGCCGTGCGCCCCGTGCCATCATGGATTTGGTGGCGGCAACTGGTGCCGGGGGCGGCTATCAGTGTACGGCTGTCGG
>NZ_JAJPRF010000032.1 GCF_021206925.1 Rhodoflexus caldus
GCCTTACATTTCTTGTCACTTTTAAGATTATGAAAAATACTTGCCATAGTTATATAAATTTGAAAGAATCACCAAGTAAAATTAGGTAATTCACTGATAATCACCAACCAAAAGGTCTATTTTTTGGCTTGTTTTACATTCACGTGCAAATATACTACACATTTGTGTAAAACAAAAAATCATTCTCCTATTTCGTCAAAATCTTCCCTTGTGTCTAATTGGCTTTCGTCAATTTCTCGTGGTGTGGGGTTTGTGTCTTGTATCAATTTTTCAAGGTCGTTGTACCAGGGTGGCGTAAAAATCGGTTGGGTCTTTTCGTCTTTTACCAAAACATCAATCGTGTAATTTTGGTACAAATGTTCGGGTGAAGTAGGCGAATGACTGATTTTTTCGCTGTTCATAAAGGCAAATTCGTGTCTGCCTGTCCGCAAAAACAAATCTACTGCCATAATATTGAAGTCCTTTACCAAAGGGGCGGCTTGATTGATTTGTGTAATTTCGCCAATTCTTTTGCTTGGTTGGTGGGTTTCCAAAATGGCGATTGCACCCTCTACGTTGCGGTAGGCTTGTTCGGTAAAAACTTCATCGGGTTGGCTGTCAATCCACGTCTTTAAATCTTGTTCTGTTTCCCAAATGTCTGTGAGATAGACACTAAACGCACCTGCGGTTTCCAATACCCACGTAAAAGGCGGAAAAGTCTTGTTTGGGTTTTTCTTTTCCCAATCTTCTTTGGTTTTGGTGTAGGCTTTTAGCCCTTTGTCGTAAGTTTTCTGTTTGGCATCAGGTTTCGGGAAAGCCAAAGGTTTTAAGAAACGAAATAGTTTGTCTTTGTTGTCCAACTTTGAGCCTCTAAACTCCGAGTTGCTTTTCAGCCCTTTGCACTCAATTACCAACCATTCATTTTTGGTTTCGCCTTTTTTGCGAATGTAAAAGTCGCCTCTTGCCTCGCTGTTTTTGGCGTTGTTGCCTCCTGCGGGCTTTTCTTTGATACGCAAGACTTCGTAACCCAAACTTTCCAAATATTGTTTCAAAAGTAGTTCGCTAATTGCTCCCATAATGTAGCCGTTGGCACTTGGGCTACTTCGTAAGGCTTGTAAAAATACGTTTGTGGTTACGCCAAATCGTTTTTCTATAAATTCTTGAATTTCGTCTTGCATTTTGATTGTTAAGGTTTTGGCAAATTTAGTGGTTTTTTTTCAAATCACGCACAACGGAAAAGCATTTGTGCAGGGCGGGTTTAGTAGCACTATCGTTTCCACACGCACAAAAGCCAATAGAAAGCACAAATGTTTCAATTTAGCAAATCTGCCCGCCTTGCCACAAATGCAATGTTGGGCGATTGTTGTTCTTTTTCTATCGCACTACAATCACTTTAACGTTAAATGTTTTTCCTTGAATGGTCTGTTCACCTTCAAGTTCATTAAAGTTGTTGATGTCCTGAATAGCATTTGGGGCATAAATGAAAAATATAATTTCTGTTAGAACATTTACAACGTGATAGGATTGTAAATCTTCTTTCATCTGTTTAGTATATTTTTTATCGTCTGCCTTATCAATATGCTTAACTTCAATAGACTTTTTGGAAGTTAAAACACTGAAAATCAATTGATTGAAAATTTCAACTTGTAATTATGTAAGCCTGCGGTTAATTGGAGATTTTCTAATATCTGCTCTTTTTGCTTCACTCTGC
>NZ_JAJPRF010000033.1 GCF_021206925.1 Rhodoflexus caldus
CATCACTCCACCAGCGCCTCCCGCAGAATCTCCGCCGGATGCTGTGCCGTGCGCCCCGTGCCATCATGGATTTGGTGGCGGCAACTGGTGCCGGGGGCGGCTATCAGTGTACGGCTGTCGGTTTTTTCTACCGCAGGGAACAGCACCAAGCCGCCAATCTGCATGGAAAGCTCGTACTTGCTTGCCTCATAACCGAAACTGCCCGCCATGCCGCAACAACCCGTCGGTAGGGTTTTCACCATGTAGCCCGCAGGCAGTTGCAGCATCTTTTCGGTGTGTTTGAGCGAAGACAGCGCCTTTTGGTGGCAATGCCCGTGCAAGATGATTTCCCGCTTTTCGGCTTTGAATTGTTCCGAACGGATGTTGCCTTTGGTGGCTTCATTGGCAATAAATTCATCCAGCAGGTAGGTATTTTGCGCAATTTTTTCAGCGGCAGCTTTGAGGTAAGGTGGCACCAATCGCAAATACTCATCCCTGAACGTCAGAATTGCCGAAGGTTCTATGCCAATGAGCGGTGCGGCTTCGCTCACGTAGTCTTTGAGCAGTTCTACATTGCGGATGGCAATTTTCCGCGCTTCTTTGAGTAAACCTTTGGAAATCCACGTCCGACCGCTTTCTATGTGTTGCGGCAGGGCAATGCCGTAGCCCAAACCTTTCAGTAGTTCATACGCCGCCTTGCCGACCTGCTGGTCGTTGTAGTCGGTAAATTCGTCAATGAACAGATTGACGGTCAGCTGTTTGCCTTCCGCAGGCTGAATCATTTGCCTGAGCGTCTTTTTGCCGACTTTGGGCAGGCTGCGCTTCGGATGGAAGCCTGCTAATTGTTTCAATAGCGGTGCAAGGGGTGAACTTCCAAACAGCCAATTGTAAAAATTTGGGGCAAGCATGGCTAATTTTTGCGTCAGTACGAAGTTGGCAACCATGCGGGTTTGCAGGCTGATGCCGTTTGCCTCGTGCCAATGTTGCAGGAATTCGGCTTTGAGGGCTGCCACGTCCACGTTAGAGGGGCACTCTGCCTTGCAGCCTTTGCAAGAGAGGCACAAATCCATCACCTCGTAAATTTCGGGATGGTTGAACGGGTCTTTTTTATTGACGGGTCGTGTCAGTAGTTCCCGTAAAATGTTGGCACGGGCGCGAGTGGTGTCTTTTTCCGAACGGGTAGCCATGTAGCTGGGGCACATTGTTCCGCCCGAGAGGTGCGACTTGCGGCAATCGCCCGAACCGTTGCATTGTTCGGCGTGGCGCAGGATGCCGCCCGATGCGCC
>NZ_JAJPRF010000034.1 GCF_021206925.1 Rhodoflexus caldus
CGGCACAGCGGACGGTTTCAGGGCCGATAGTCCCCGTGTTTGAGCGCGGACAATTGGTCGGCTATCGCATCACAGGTGCAGGTACGGTATGCTTCACCTTCTTCGGTGAGCCCAATACCAACAGCCGTGCGCAGGTATGCTTCAACGTAGCTCCTGCCCCTTGCGGTGCGATTAATTTCACTGCCCTTGCCGATGTGGCATGGAACACCAACGGTCAGCCGTTGGCAGCAACTGCTCCTTGCGGCAGCGTAGCCTTCCGCGTGGTGAGCGGCCCTGCTGATGTTGCTGCGGGCATGGTACGTCCGTTGCCTCGTCAGACAGGCACGGTGGTAGTGGAAGCCGCGGTGAATCCTTCTTCATTGGACGTAAACCGCGACGGCACACCTGATTTTGTGCCGCCAGCGCCTGTTCGTCGCAGTTTTGAGGTGTTGCCTGTTGCACAAACGATTACTTTCAACGCCCTTGGTGTACCGCGTGCCGATGTGGGCTTCCGCCTGCCGTTGAGTGCCTTTGCTTCTTCTGGCTTGCCTGTGAGCTTCAACGTGGTATCGGGCAGCGGCCGCATAGAAGGCAACGTGCTGGTGATTACGGGCGCGGGTGAAATTGTAGTAGAAGCTACCCAAAACGGCAATGAAGCATGGTTGCCTGCCGAGCCTGCACGCCGCAGCATTGTAGGTGTACAACCACCGCCGGCTGTTCGCACCCTGTTGCCGCAGGAAATCAGCTTCAACCTGCCTTCGGGCAACCTGCAAAACGGCTTTGCCTTGTCGGCAACGGCCACTTCTAACTTGCCTGTGAGCTTTGCGGTGGTGGAAGGCCAGAACTTTGCCAGAATAGAAGGCAGCAACCTTGTGATAACCAACCGTCCGGCTGCTGTGGTTACGATTACCATAGAGGCCACCCAAGGCGGCAATGATGTGTTTGCCGCCGCTACTCCTGTCCGTCGCAGCTTCCGCCTGTTGCCGCAGGGAGCACAGACCGTTCTGCTGTCCACAGGCGTGTTGTGTCAGGGCAGCAGCATCCGTGCACAGATAGCGGGCAGCTTTGGTGCGGATGCAAGCCTTCGCTTGGTAGTATCCGACAATCAGGGCAACTTCAACGGCGGGGAAGGCTTCTTGGATGCCCGCTTGGACGGCGCGAACATCTTGGTAAGCTCTCAGACCCACAATTTGCCTGTGGGTACTTACCGCGTGCGCATTGACGTAGCAACAGCCGAAGGCACTATCATCGGCATCCCGTCTGCGGCAAGTTTCCAATTGGTGTC
>NZ_JAJPRF010000035.1 GCF_021206925.1 Rhodoflexus caldus
GCAGAGTGAAGCAAAAAGAGCAGATATTAGAAAATTTCCAATTAACCGCAGGCTTACATAATTACAAGTTGAAATTTTCAATCAATTGATTTTCAGTGTTTTAACTTCCAAAAAGTCTAATATCACGGAAAAGGCGTTGGACAACTACTTTATGACCAAGCAATTAAAATCGCAAGACAGAAAAACGCTGACTATGTTTGGCTTGGTGTATGGGAAAAAAATCCGAGAGCAATAAACTTTTACAAGAAAAACGGTTTTGTAGAGTTTGATAAACATATTTTCAAGTTAGGCAATGACGAACAGACTGACATAATGATGAAACTTAAACTTAATGAAAACAAATGAAAAGAACGGCAGCCGGTAACAGCGGTTTGCCGCAAGCGGGGGTTCAGTGCTTCGGTTGACAGTTTTTTCGTATAATTGAAGTGCGGTTTTCCAAATGAACGGTGGTGCTAAAAAACCCCGCCTGCGGCAAGCCGCCAACCGTTAGTGGCAAGCATAAAGGACGACAACGAACTAACAAAATTGGTATGACACCAGAAAAGATACATACAACAAACTACTACGACACTTTTATTGAAGTTGCCGAAGACACAAAAGTTTCTTATGGTACAAAACCACCTTTCAAAACCGACAAGAAAACTATTGCCGAATTGCAATATGAACTACTTGTGGACAATCCCTATAAATTCACTTCGGACGATATATTTTTTCAAGTGTTTGCGAACAGAAACGACTTAACAAAAGCGGAATACAAACAAGGACGACAACAATTTTTCTCAAAAGGACAACCTTGTTTTCGTTCATCACCATTAACAAAAACGTATGGTTTTGGTGTTCACGCTGACAAAGACGGTAAAGTTGCGATATTTGGAATGGAAACTGAACAATACGAAAAATTTCTAAGTGACCCGACAATCAAGAAAGTAAAAGCAATGCGAACATCTAAGAAATAATAAAATGGAAACACATCACAAAATTCAATATCGGACGACAATCAATAGACTTTTTGGAAGTTAAAATACTGAAAATCAATTGATTGAAAATTTCAACTTGTAATTATGTAAGCCTGCGGTTAATTGGAAATTTTCTAATATCTGCTCTTTTTGCTTCACTCTG
>NZ_JAJPRF010000036.1 GCF_021206925.1 Rhodoflexus caldus
CCCCCATTTTAGAACAATCAACGATTTTCGGGGCAAAATCCTCAAAGAGCATATCCATCGCTTATTTGCAGAGGTTGTGCGGCTGCTGGTGGACATGGGCTATGTGAGCTTGGATGTGCAGACGGCACGAAGATAGAGTCGGTAGCCAACCGCTACACTTTTGTATGGAAAAAGTCGGTAGAGAACCGTAAGGCTAAGCTGGAAAGCAAAATCAAAGGTATCTTGTCCGATATAGAAAGTGCTATCGCCTCAGACAATCAAGAGCTGAACAAGGAAGAGCTGCCTGAAAAGATTGATTCGGCCGCACTGAAAGAAAAGCTGTCCGAGCTCAACAAAAAGCTCAAAGCTTCTGATAAACAGCAACAAAAAGAACTGGCCAAACTGCAAGCCGAGCATTTGCCCAAGTTGGAAGAATATGAAAAGCACCTCAATAACTTAGGTGAACGGAATTCTTACAGTAAAACTGACACGGATGCTACGTTTATGCGTCTCAAAGATGACCACCTGCAAAATGGTCAACTCAAACCGGCGTACAATGTGCAGGTATCTACTGAAAACCAGTTCATTACCCACGTTTCCCTGCATCAGACCGCAGGGGACACCACCACTTTATCGGCTCATTTGGAAGGTTTTCAGGCCGCTTATCAGTCCCAGAGCAAGGAAGTGGTAGCCGATGCGGGCTATGGCAGCCAGGAGAACTATGAAATGATGGCATCGGCCAACATCAAAGCCTACGTCAAGTACAACAACTTCCACGATGAGCAAAAGAAGAAGCAAAGGGAAAACCCCTTTTTGGTGCAGAATCTCTACTACAACCCGCAAGGGGATTTCTTTGTCTGCCC
>NZ_JAJPRF010000037.1 GCF_021206925.1 Rhodoflexus caldus
CAAGGCATTAAATTGTTCAAGGCTTAAACCTGTGGCAGCCTTACATTTCTTGTCACTTTTAAGATTATGAAAAATACTTGCCATAGTTATATAAATTTGAAAGAATCACCAAGTAAAATTATGTAATTCACTGATAATCACCAACCAAAAGGTCTATTCAAGAAATATTTTTTGACACTTTAAGCGGTGACAAAACTGTTTTGGAATTTGAGGAGTGGCTTTATGCAGACAAAAGGCTTGAAACAATTTTGCATCCAGACGACTATTTAGAATTAATTTCTTACGGATATAAATCAGACACCGCTAAGAAATGGTTGCACCCACTTCTTTCAAAGCATATTGACAAAGGGGAATTTGAAAGAAGAAGAGTTCGCAAACTTTTGACAAAGGCTTTGAACAAAGACGAAGAATTACCTCAGCTATTAATGACCTTTTATGACTTGTATTGCAAGGGATATAACTTCTTTGACAATTTAGGCTTGGGGTACGGTTTACGAGTTGAAGTGCCAGGAATAAACTATCAGGAGACTTGGGACGATTTAACTGAAACAGAGCAAACTAATTTAATCAACAGCTTTTATCCCGACCTTGACACAGAAATCAAAAAAGTCATTTCGTGGTTAGACACAGAGAAAATTAGACTTTTTGGAAGTTAAAACACTGAAAATCAATTGATTGAAAATTTCAACTTGTAATTATGTAAGCCTGCGGTTAATTGGAAATTTTCTAATATCTGCTCTTTTTGCTTCACTCTGC
>NZ_JAJPRF010000038.1 GCF_021206925.1 Rhodoflexus caldus
CTACCTGCTCCCATCGGTAGGATGTAATGCTGCCGTCAGGGTCGGAAGACTGTCTGCCGTCAAATACAACCTGTGTTGCAGGCAACGTAATGCTCTGGTTGGCGCCCGGATTGGCTACGGGCGGACGGTTGGCTGCGGCATTTACCGTAACGTTTACATCGGCCGATGCTGTTGCACCTGCATTGTCCGTAGCCGTCAGGCGGAATACGTAAGTGCCCTGTACCAAACCCGATACCGATGTCTGAACATTTGCAGGTGTGGCAATGGCAGCCGTGTTTGGCCCCGATACCTGTGTCCAACGAACGGAGGCGATGCTGCCGTCGGGGTCGGAAGCGCTGCCTGTTAAGGTTGCGCTGTTGGTCGGCAAGGTGATGCTTTGCGCAGTGCCTGCACTCACTACCGGTGGGCGGTTCGGGGCGACATTTACCGTAACGCTTACATCGGCCGATGCCGTTGCGCCTGCATTGTCCGTAGCCGTCAGGCGAAATACGTAAGTGCCCTGTACCAAACCCGATACCAACGTCTGAACATTTGCAGGTGT
>NZ_JAJPRF010000039.1 GCF_021206925.1 Rhodoflexus caldus
AGGTATCGGGGCCAAACACGGCTGCCATTGCCACACCTGCAAATGTTCAGACGTTGGTATCGGGTTTGGTACAGGGCACTTACGTATTTCGCCTGACGGCTACGGACAATGCAGGTGCAACAGCATCGGCCGATGTAAACGTTACGGTAAATGCCGCAGCCAACCGTCCGCCCGTAGCCAATCCGGGCGCCAACCAGAGCATCACGCTGCCTGCAACGCAGGTTGTATTTGACGGCAGACAGTCTTCCGACCCTGACGGCAGCATTACATCCTACCGATGGGAGCAGGTAGGCATCGGCAACAATTCGGAGGCCGTATTGATTAACTTTACGGGCAGCAGCCAGCAGGGATTGCCATGGAACAACACACCATCGGCGACCAATAGCGGAGCAGTGATAAACAACCTGCGCACCCAAGGGGGTCAGAGTTCACCGATAAATATCACGCTTCAATCCAATTGGGGAGGGAGCAATGAATTTGGTTCTACGGCCAACAACACGGGCGTAGTGCCTGACAACGTGATGCGTTCCTGCTTTTGGT
>NZ_JAJPRF010000040.1 GCF_021206925.1 Rhodoflexus caldus
AGGTTGTACTACTACACGTCGGGCTATCCGTTTTTGGTGTCCAAACTTTGCAAAATAATTGCTGAAAAAATTCTGCCCCAAAAGGCAGACAAAAGCCGTTGGACATTGGATGATTTGGAAGCCGCCGTGCAACTGTTGCTCAAAGAAGAGAACAATACCAACTTTGACAGCCTGATTAAGAATCTGGAAAACAACCAAGATTTATACAACATGGTCTGTCGGGTGCTGATAGACGGAGAGTTTATCCCGTTCAGTCCCGATGCAGCTTTGACGCGCTTAGGACGGATGTACGGCATTTTCAAGGAAGTGCGGGGAGGCGTGGCTATTCACAACCGCATTTACGAACAGCGCATATATGCCTACCTCATTGCCCGACGAATTGAGGAAAAACAGCCGGAAACCGTCAACTATGTAGGCAGTCAATTTATCAAAGACGATGACAGCCTTGATATGCACCAAGTGCTGCGCAAGTTTCAGTCTTTTATGAAAGAGCAGTACAGCAAGCGCGATAAAGATTTCAAAGAGCG